>JAWUVZ010000111.1:0-26518 GCA_034112105.1 Glaciecola sp.
GGACGGTAAATTACAGTTTCAGGTAGCCAGTGATGCCGTAATTGTTAATGGCTTGCTAGCAATGGTGTTGGCTGTCTTTAATGACAAAAGCTTAGATCATATATTGGATTTTGATATCAACAGCTATTTCAAAGAACTAGATCTTTTGCGCCATATTACCCCAGCCCGTGGCAACGGGCTGAATGCTATCGTCGCCAAAATTCAGGCTATTGCTAAAACCAAGACGCGAACAAGTGCAAGTGATAAGTAGTTGAAATCTACCTTTGCTCAAACCGCATTCAAAAATTAATAGTAACATCACATGCGCACGGTTAGTTTTTTCCATCCGAGTTTAAAAGAGTCATAAATGAGAAATATCACCACAGAAACAGTCACTAAAGTGCATCACTGGAATAGTTCGCTGTTTAGCTTTAAAACCACTCGTCTGCCCACATTCACCTTTGAAAACGGTCAGTTCGTCATGATAGGTCTTAATGTCGATGGAAAGCCATTACTGCGCGCTTACAGCATTGCCAGTGCAAATTATGAAGATGAACTTGAGTTTTTTAGTATAAAAGTTCCCGATGGTGCACTCACATCTCGTTTACAGCACATTAAGGTTGGTGAGCGACTTACTTTATCGACACGCCCTGCCGGGACCTTAGTAGCTGGCCACCTTAAACCAGGAAAGCATCTTTATTTGCTGGCAACCGGAACCGGGTTAGCGCCGTTTATGAGCATTATTAAAGATCCATATCTATACGAACATTATGAAAAAATTATAGTGGTTCATTGTGTACGTTATATCTCTGAGCTCGCTTATCAACAGACCATCTGTGATGCACTACCAAATAATGAATTTTTTGGTGATTTGGTCAAAGAAAAACTGATTTATTACCCCGCCGTGACACGAGAGCCGTATAGCTCTCAAGCTCATCAACAGCGAATTACTCACTTGCTAGCGAAGGATACGTTAACGCAAGAAATTGGTTTGCCAGTTCTTGATCCGAGTGCGGATAGATTCATGCTTTGTGGTAATCAAGCCATGCTTGATGACACGATGGCAATATTAAATAAAAAGGGCTTTAAGAAGGCAACATCGCGAGAACAAGGCGATTATGTTATTGAACACGCCTTCCTCGAAAAATAGTAACAGACAAATGATTCACACGCTTAATGCACCAAATCTTAAGCACATTGAAGGTTGTAAAAAACATGAATAAAACAAGCAAAATGGTCCCTGGCGAAAAACTACGCGATGCAGAAAAAATGGCGTTTATCCCTATAAAAATTTTACCAACAGAAAAGACAGAAATGTTGAGTAAACCTAAGTGGCTAAAAATCAAACTACCAAAGTCTACTGAACGTATTGATGCGATAAAACAAGCAATGCGTAAGCATGGCTTGAACTCAGTTTGTGAAGAGGCATCGTGCCCTAACCTTTCAGAGTGTTTTAACCACGGTACCGCCACATTTATGATTTTAGGCGCTATTTGCACTCGTCGTTGCCCGTTTTGTGATGTTGCCCATGGCCGCCCTTTAAAGCCTGATGCTGCTGAACCTGAAAAACTCGCCATCACGATTAAAGACATGAAGTTAAACTATGTCGTTATCACATCCGTAGACCGTGATGACTTGCGCGATGGTGGTGCACAGCATTTTGCCGATTGTATTCGTGAAATTCGTAAGCACAATCCACATATCACCATTGAGGTTTTGGTGCCTGATTTTCGTGGCCGTATGGACAGCGCTCTAGAGATACTAATTAAAACCCCACCCGATGTTTTCAACCATAATCTTGAGACAGCACCTCGCTTATATAAACTAGCGCGCCCGGGTGCCAATTATAAATGGTCATTAGAATTATTACGTCGCTTTAAAGAAGCACATCCTCGAGTAAAAACAAAATCAGGCTTAATGCTTGGTTTAGGCGAAGAAATAAGTGAAATAGAAGAAGTGCTGCGGGATCTGCGCGAACATAATGTTGACATGCTAACCGTGGGTCAATACCTGCAACCCTCTAAACACCATTTACCCGTTAAACGTTATGTACCGCCGATAGAGTTTGACCAGTTAAAAGCTTATGCAGATAAAATTGGTTTTGCATATACCGCATCGGGTCCTTTGGTTCGTTCAAGCTACCATGCTGATCAGCAAGCAGCAGGTAAAGAAGTAAAATGAGTTTAGGACTTTATATTGCTTAATTTAATGAATCGACGAGGGCACCAGCCTTAAATATTATTATAAGACCTGCGGCATAGATGGAAGTGAAGCAGATCTGGAGGGATCGTATCTGCAATAATCATGTTGAGCGACCTGCAGACTGTCAGATTTGACTCAGTAACGCGGTAATAGTGTAAAAACCTAATAGCTTGGAGGTTGTTATCGATTCCGGCGATGATTTTAAAGCCGACTTGTTGAAAACCCAACGAGAAGCCTTAAGCACCACAAAATATCTAAAGCAGCCAAATTATAATATCTAACACTATTTTAATAACACTATAACTATCTCAAGCAAATAAAAAAGGGCTGAATCGCAAAACGATACAGCCCTTTATTAATATGGTGCGGAAGAAGAGACTCGAACTCTCACGGCCTAAGCCACCACCCCCTCAAGGTGGCGTGTCTACCAATTCCACCACTTCCGCATTTTTTTACTCAAACGTTCAGCTAGTTTGGAACGTCTTCTTCTTTCTTTTCTTCTTCACTTAATACTGGTGCTGGTACATCAGATGCTGCAGGCAATTCACTACTTAACGTTGGTATCTCTGAACTAATAGGCTCTTCGACAACCGGTACTTCGAGGTTATCAAATTCGTCTACTTTTTCATTTTTGTTAGCTGCGATAGTACCTAAAAGTAAGCTTATAACGAAAAAACAGGTGGCTAAAACAGCCGTTGTTTTAGTCATGAAATTACCTGAGCCTGAGGAACCAAATACGGTGTTGGAACCGCCAGCACCGAACGACGCCCCCATATCTGCGCCCTTACCTTGCTGGATTAACACGAATCCAATTAACAATAGTGCAACGACCAAATAACCTACAATTAATACTTGTTCTAACATTCTTTCCTCGTTAACTTGCCGCCTGGCAAATTGTTGTAAAATCTTCTATTTTTAAGCTGGCGCCACCAATAAGGCCGCCGTCTATATCTGTTTTTGCAAACAACTCGCTCGCATTTGCTGCATTAACGCTGCCACCGTACAAAATTCTGACACTTGCCGCTGCACTAGCATCTAGTGCGGCTAACTCTTTTCGGATAAACGCATGAACTTCTTGCGCTTGCTCTGGGCTTGCTGTTTTACCCGTTCCAATTGCCCATATAGGTTCATAAGCAACCACTGAATTTTTTATGTAATGCACACCACATTCATCAGCAACTGCATCTAATTGTGCTTTAACAAAATCAAACACATCGCCATTTTCTCTGACTTCCAAGGGCTCACCAATGCATAATATCGGCGTAAGACCTGCGGCTATTGTGGCTTTTACTTTTCTAGCAACAATCTCGTTTGATTCATTGTGGCCTTCTCTGCGCTCAGAGTGCCCTAGAATAACATATTTACAACCTGCCTCTGCAATCATACTCAATGAAATTTCACCGGTATGTGCACCTGAAGCAAACTCGCTCACATTTTGTGCACCAATTGCAAACTCAGCGTGGCTAAATTTTGCTAAATAAACCGCAGGAGGACATATTACAATATCAACTGCCGAGTTCGGGGCTAGGGCAGAACAGAAAGACTCAACCAACTCGTTGCTTCCATTCATTTTCCAATTGCCTGCTACAAAAGGTTTTCTTTGAGAATTTTTCATGCTTTCTCCAGAGCCCACTCCAATGCGGGCAAGATATTAACTAACCACTCACGATTATACAAGTATCAGAGTGATAAATAGCGAGTAAGTTATGTGTTTATGATGTTTTTTTGACCACATCAGCGATTTTTTCAGCCCAAAAGTCACTTAGGCTCTCATCAATAGCTTCAACCATCACTCTTAGCAGCGGCTCGGTTCCACTCTTACGCAACAAAACGCGACCGTTATCACCCATTTCTTCCTCAGCTTTTTTAACAATGGCGTTAACTTCATCAGATTCAAGAGGATTTTTGCTTGGATCAGTAAACTTAACGTTAATAAGTCGTTGAGGGAATCGGGTAAAACCTGAATTTAACACACTCAACTTCATATCCGATCGCAGCATAGCAGCGATAACTTGGAGTCCAGCAACAATACCATCGCCGGTGGGAGCTAAGCTTAAGTTGAGAACGTGACCAGAATTTTCACCACCAATTTTCCAATTTTTAGCTAGCAGCATTTCCATTACATAGCGGTCACCGACATCTGCGCGAGCGAAAGGAATGCCTAATTTTTCTAATGCTACTTCCATGCCTAAATTAGACATTGTAGTTCCTACGACTCCTCCTTGTAACTGACCATTTTTCATCGCTTCACGAGCTATAATAAAAATTATTTCGTCACCATCAACAACCTTGCCATCCTCATCTACCATCATGATGCGATCGCCGTCACCATCTAAAGCAAAACCTAAGTCAGCTTTGTACTCTTTGACAGCTTCAACTGCTGCACGCATGGATGTTGCGCCTACCTGATGGTTTATATTTGTGCCGTTGGGCGAGGTTCCGATCTCAATAACATCAGCACCAAGTTCAGCTAGCACATCAGGTGCAATATGATAAGTTGCGCCGTGTGCGCAATCGACCACAATTTTTAGGCCTTTAAGCGACAACTCTGATGGGAAGGTGCCCTTACAATATTCAATGTAGCGTCCAGCGGCATCATTAACTCGGGTTACTTTACCTAGCTTGTCTGATTCGACACAAATCATTGGTTTCTCAAGCTGTGCTTCAATAGCCAACTCAACGGTGTCGTCTAATTTATACCCAGTTGACGAGAAAAACTTTATACCATTATCATAATATGGGTTATGCGAGGCGCTGATGACGATCCCAGCTTCTGAACGAAAGGTTTTCGTCAAATAAGAGACTGCTGGTGTCGGCATAGGACCCAAAAGACCAATATTAATACCAGCAGCTGAAAGACCGGCCTCAAGCGCAGATTCCAGCATATAACCAGAAATTCGAGTATCTTTTCCGATGAGGACTTTGTTGGTGCCCTGCCCGGCTAACACCTTGCCCGCAGCGTAACCCAACCGCATGACAAATTCAGGGTTTATTGCACTCTCGCCAACCTTTCCCCTAATACCATCGGTGCCAAAATATTTTCGTTTGGTCATACAACTTCCTTAATTCTTTTACTATATGCTTTGTAATTTATTCACGATTTTAATGGCGTCCATTGTCTCATTAACATCATGTACTCGAATAATTTCAACTCCCGCAAGGGCTGCAATAGTAGCAGTGGCAATATTTCCTGCCAACCTTTGATTAACATCTCTTTGCAATAATTCTCCAATCATAGACTTTCTTGACATTCCGACAAGCACGGGTACGTCAAATTGCTTAAATTCATGTAGGTATTTCAAGATTTGGTAATTATGCTCCAACGTTTTACCGAAGCCAAAACCAGGGTCAATCAAAATACGCTGATAGTTCAGTCCTGCATCTGTGCACTCTTTTATGCGCTGTTCAAAAAAAACAGTGACTTCTTTCACCACTCCATCATAACGCGGTCGATGTTGCATATTTTGCGGTTCACCTTGCATATGCATTAGGCAAACAGATACGTTAAAGTTATTCGCTGCATGAATTGCAGCATTTAATGCACCATCACTTCTCAAAGCTCTTACATCATTAATTAGACCCGCACCACACTTTGCAGCTTGGGTCATTACCTGGGCTTTGCTTGTATCAACTGACACGACTACATCAAGATGATTACTTATACTCTCAATTACAGGAATCACGCGATCCAGTTCTTCTTGCAATGAAACCGCCTTTGCGCCAGGGCGCGTCGACTCGCCACCGACATCAATAAACGTTGCGCCAGCATTTACCATGGACTCAGCTTGTCGCATTGCGGCATCGACAGTACTAAACTGTCCGCCATCCGAAAACGAATCAGGTGTAACGTTAAGAATACCCATTACTTTAGGGCTATCAAATTTAACCTTACGGTCTCTAAATTTCATAATCTGTATACGAGTCAAAGTTAATTTAACCTCTTGAATGCAATGAGTGGAAAACATTCATTCTATGCTGCGTTAATAAATTTTAAAATAAAAAAACGCCGGTATAAACCAGCGTTTTTTTCGTACAATAAACAGATACTATTAGTGAGTTACATCACTCGGATCGGTATCTGGTGCGTCTTTTGCTTCACCGCCAGCATTAATCGATGCACCGCCAGACGGCTTATCAGAATCAGATTTAGTTTCTTGCCCCCAATCAGCAGGAGGACGAACTTCAACACGATTCATTAAATCGTCAATTTGTTTAGCATCAATCGTCTCATACGTCATAAGCGCATCTTTCATTGCTTCAAGCACATCCATATTGTCTTTCAGAATTTGCTCAGCCAATCCATAGTTACGGTCAATCAGTAATCGTATTTCTGCATCGATATCACGAACAGTTTCGGCTGACTTAGCCTTGCCACCACCACCCATGTACATTTCATTTTCATCGTCTTCGTAATTAATTGGTCCCATTTTAGATGACAGACCCCAAGACGTAACCATCTTACGAGCGATGTTAGTTGCTCGTTCTATGTCGTTCGATGCACCTGTTGTCACGCCAGCTGCACCCAAAGTAATTTCCTCTGCAATACGACCTCCGAACAACGTTGCGATACGCGACTCTAGCTCTTCTCTAGAATTGCTGTACTTGTCCTGTTCAGGAAGGTACATAGTGACACCTAGTGCATTACCACGAGGAATTATCGACACTTTATACACTGGATCATGCTTAGGAACTAATCGCCCTACAATCGCATGACCTGCTTCGTGATATGCCGTGTTCGTTTTCTCTTCTTCTGACATAACCATGCTCTTACGCTCAGAGCCCATGATAATTTTGTCTTTAGCCTTGTCAAACTCTTCCATGTTGACTACACGCTTGTTGGTACGAGCGGCAAAAAGAGCAGCTTCGTTTACCAAGTTCGCTAAATCCGCACCAGAAAAACCAGGAGTACCACGAGCAATCACTGATGCTTCTACATTGTCACCCAAAGGAACCTTGCGCATGTGTACTTTTAGAATTTGCTCACGTCCACGAATATCAGGTAAACCTACCATTACTTGACGGTCAAAACGTCCTGGCCGCAATAATGCAGGGTCTAGCACGTCAGGACGGTTAGTTGCGGCAATGACAATAATACCTTCGTTTCCTTCAAAGCCGTCCATTTCAACCAACATCTGATTCAATGTTTGTTCGCGTTCATCATTACCACCACCTATGCCTGCACCGCGCTTGCGGCCGACTGCATCAATTTCATCAATAAAAATAATGCAAGGTGAAGCTTTCTTCGCTTGTTCAAACATGTCGCGCACACGCGATGCACCAACACCAACAAACATTTCAACGAAATCTGAACCTGAAATACTAAAGAACGGCACCTTTGCTTCGCCAGCGATGGCTTTAGCTAACAAAGTTTTACCTGTTCCTGGGGGTCCTACCATAAGGACGCCTCTTGGTATTTTACCACCCAATTTTTGAAACTTTGTTGGGTCACGCAAAAAATCGACAAGCTCAGACACATCTTCTTTTGCTTCGTCACAACCTGCAACATCAGCAAAAGTCGTCTTAATTTGGTCTTCGCCGAGCAATTTTGCTTTACTTTTACCAAACGACATTGCACCGCCACCGCCACCGCCTTGCATTTTTCGCATGAAAAATATCCAAACACCGATAAGCAACAACATTGGGAACCAGTTAATTAAAATTGATGCTAAGAATGATTGCTCCTCTGGTTTCTTGCCAGAGACCATCACATTGCCGTCAGATAGCAATTCATCCATTAACTTCATATCTAAGTATGGAATTTGCGTAACGAATGCATCGTTATTATTTCGCACCCCACGTATTTCATTAGTTGATTGGTCAATCGTGACTTCTTTTATGTCACCACGTTTGACTTGCTCTAAGAATGTAGAATAAGCAAGCTTATTCGTTGTGTTCTCTGAGCCCGATATATTTTGGAACACCATCATCAGCACTACTGCTATGACGAGCCATAAAATGAGATTTTTTGCCATGTCGCTCAACGCTACTTACCTCTAATAAAATGAATCTGGAATTGCTTGTTAGTCATCTATACGCGAATAAAGTAGGAATAGATGACGTCGAGATTACTATAATTTAAAACCCTTCGCTACAAGATACCCCTCAGATTATCTTGTTTGGGATGAATATGCTGTCGTTACATCACATCCTCACAGCTAAAACACCTGATGATCTATGTCTAATGCTAGTTCACATCGACGCATTGATCCACCTTGCTCTACCAATGAATTACTACTTATGCACAGATCTATTCAGCACCAAAGGAGAGAAAAGGCTTTGTCATCAACTTTTGTTAACAGCGTATTCAATAGCCATTCTTCTTTATATACAGCCATTACCCCTCTTTTTGTGATGCCCTAATAACCCTATAAAACGCGTATCATCCCTGTTTACTCGTTACTCTGCACTGCTTTTTTCATTAACAATGGCTAATGAGATTAGGAATGTTCTATATATAAAGGTAGAATACATTTTTTCAAGGTGTTTAACACAAACTAATCGTTACAAAAGACAATAAATGAATTTATCAAATAAACAAATACAGTATTTAAAAGGGCTCGCACATCCACTAAAACCGGTTGTCCAATTAGGAAACAACGGTTTGACTGAAGGCGTTTTAGCCGAAATTGAAAATGCACTTAGTTTTCACGAGTTGATCAAAGTAAAAGTACCAAGTGATGACAAAGAAGAAAAACAGCTCATTATGGAAGCAATTATTGGCGAAACAAAAGCAATACAAGTGCAGGCTATTGGCCATGTATTGGTAATGTATCGTCAGAGCGACGAGAAAAAAATCAGTATTCCTAAGCGCTAATCACCTTCTGCTAAAGTAACCTACTATCTTTATAAACACTCAGGCGACAGATCCTGAGTGGATAAACTCATCCAAAAATAATAATGAGGAATATATATGACGACAATAAACCCAAACAGCATTGCCATTGTAACAGGTGGTTGCTCAGGACTTGGACATGCCACAGCTGTTATTTTACGCGAGGCTGGTTATCACCTCGCCATTTTCGATTTAAATGAAGAGATGGGTCGACAAAGAGTTAGCGAGTTTGGTGCAGAGTTTTGTCAGTTTTATAAAGTAGACGTTACCAATGACAATAGTGTTGAGAGCGCAATGTCCAAAGTCGCTGAAGGTACCCTAGATATTCGATTGTGTGTCAATTGCGCTGGAGTTGCACCTGCCAAACGTACGCTTGATCGAGAAGGCGTAGCAATGCCATTGGCAAACTTTAAATCTGTGATTGATATTAATTTAGTTGGCACCTTTAACGTTGCTCGTGTCGCGGCGAGTGCTATGGCCAAAAACGAACCATTAGGTGAGGCAAATGAGCGCGGATTAATTATTAACACAGCATCAGTCGCTGGTTACGAGGGTCAAATCGGGCAAACAGCTTATGCAGCAAGTAAAGGCGGAATTATTGCTTTATGTTTACCGATGGCAAGAGATTTAGCACCCCTTGGTATCCGCGTTAACACCATCGCCCCAGGTGTCATGGGCACTCCAATGTTGCTTGCTATGCCAGATAAAGTTCAAGAAGCATTAGTCCACAATGTACAATTTCCAAAACGTTTAGGTCTACCCAACGAATTTGGGAAGTTGGTATTGCACATGGCAAGCAATCCATACTTAAATGGCGAAACAGTTCGTTTAGACGGCGCATTAAGAATGCCGCCTAAGTAAAAATCAGTGCAGTTGCGCAGAGCTCATTTTTTTATGGGCTATTCGTCTTGACCGCCATTAACAATGTTCGCAATGTTATACAGACGATTAACAGCTTGGTAATGGATGCTGTTCTTCGGATAGCGTCCTTTAATGTTTAACTCACCCGCTTCTTTCTTCATCAGTAAGCATAATGTTTCGTCAACTGAACTTACCGCATAAACGTGAAACAAGCCCTGCCTAACAGCATGAATAATTTCATTGTCCAAGACCAAGTTTAACGCGTTTGATTTGGGAATAATCACACCTTGTTTACCATTCAACCCGCGTTGTAAGCATAACGAAAAATAACCTTCAATTTTTTCGTTTACGCCGCCAACAGCTTGCACTTCGCCGTATTGGTTAATTGAACCAGTTACCGCTAAACCTTGATCAACTGGCAATTCAGTCAATGCCGAGATAAGAGCGACTAATTCCCCCAATGACGCACTGTCACCATCAATATAACCGTATGATTGTTCTAATGCGATGTTCGCAGACAATGTAAGAGGGAAAAATTGTGCATATTTATGCCCTAGGAAGCCAGTGAGTAACATGACTCCTTTTGAATGTATCGACTGACCTAACTCTACCTCACGCTCGATATCGATAACACCACTGGAACCGGCATAAACAGTTGAGGTTATGCGTGCTGGAGTTCCAAACGCAGTATCGCCAACTTCAAGTACTGTCAAACCATTTACTTTGCCAACAGCCTGCCCATCGGTATTAATTAGAACATGCCCCTCTCTAATATCTTCCAATAATGACTCACAAACGCGGCCAGTACGATTTTTCTTGGCAGCTAACGCAGCCTCAATATGGATCGCTTGTAGCTCGGTTTGTAGCTTCTGCAGACAAAAGTAATGGGCTTCATTTATCAGCTCAATCACATCAGCAAATCTTGCGCTCAGTTTTGACTGATGCTCGGCAAGGCGTAAACTATGTTCAAGAAGCCTGCGCATACCTCCAGCATCGATATTTGTCAAACCAATATGTTGAACATGTTTTTTTACTCTCGCAACAAAGTCATTTAAGTTTTGTTGATTAAGTGGAATTTCATGATCAAAGTCGACTAAGACCCTAAACAACTCTTTGAATTCATCATCAAAGTCTTGCAATGCGTAATAGAGCTCTCGAGAACCCAACAATATAACTTTTACTTTTATAGGAATGACTTGCGGAGTTTGCGTAATCGAATTAACCATTCCCACATCTTGCTGTGGCAATTCCATTTTCAATTCACCGAACTTTAACGCCAGTTTCAATGATTCCCAAACATAGGGTTGATCGACCAATTTATCCGCATCGAGCAGTAAATACCCCCCGTTCGCTTTATGCAACGCCCCTGGGGTTATCATTCTATAATTTGTATATACGCTGCCCTGAACGCTTGTGTATTCAATTTTTCCAAACAAATTTTGATGTGTTGGGCTGGCTTCATAAATAATCGGCGCACCAGCATGGATCTCATGTCTTATAAGTACATTTGGCACATAAGTATCAACCAAAATGGCGCGTTTATCAAAATCGTCTTGCTTATCTTCTTTGGTGTCAGGTGTTAGCAACTCTGTTACGGTATCGATTAGATGCGGCTTTAGCTGTTTAAGGTGCTTTAATATTGCAATATCTGCCGCATGTTTGTGTTCCAGTTCTTTTAATAGCGGACGAATACCCTGCTCTGCTGTTTCACGCTTAAGTTTACGTAATTGTTCTGCACACTTGCGTTGCCAAAGTGGAACCTCGATAAGTGCTTCGCTTAAACATTCTTCAAGTTCATCAATAAGGTCATAATAAACCTGCCTTTCATCATCGCCATGTTGCGCAAAGTCGGCGTCGGTAATCGGCTTTCCATCGATAATAGGAGAGAAGCTGATACTGCCGGCATCTTCAATTAATGCAACTCCTTTACTAAGGGCTACTTTTTCAACTGCATCAATAGCTTTGTCATAGCGCTGTTCGTTGGCTCTGGTAATAGCAGCTTTGCGTCGCTGGTAGCTTGGATTCTCAAAAACTGCTGGAAACGTATCCATTAATTCATCAAGCAAGCCTTCAATGTCTTCCACAAAAGCTTTACTTTGACTCGTTGGCAGTTGCAAAGCGATAGGCTGACGTTCATCATCAAAATTATTCAAATAACACCAATCATTGGGCGTTGGTTGCTTATGCGCCCGCTGATTAATAAAGTTATGCACTAAAGTGTAGCGGCCAGTCGCCTGCTCACCCATGACGTACAAGTTGTATCCGGTAGAATTTACGCCCAAACCAAAACCCAATGCTTCTTTTGCACGGTTTTGTCCGATCAACGCCGTTTCACCAGCTTGGCTTTGCATCGCTGTATCGAACATATCATTATTCACACCAGCACTTAGATCTGCCGCTGCAATGCTCAATTTTTGAGTGATACTTTGAACTGAAGTGAGTTTTGCAACCATACGTGTCTTTTTCTTCTTTCTTTTCAATTTATAAATATTATTTTGAGTGTTTCTTTAGAGCGGTTCGACTTGTATAACAACCTAAATTTTGTATTTTAATAGCCGAAAAATGCACTAGTAATGTGTTTTTGCTAACCGTCACAATACTTAATCAACATTCAGATATACATTAATTTACGTACATACGTCTTTGCTCATGGTTTCCATGGTAATTGAAGTGCTGGAAGATTGCTGTAATTTTGTGTTGATTTATAGTTTTTACTTTTTCTTGCACCACCATTGTGTATTTTAACAACAAAGCAAATACTCATTTTTGGCTAATTGTAAAAAATAACGACCCATGACCCTTTTTTGAGCCGCTTTATCCATTTCCTCTATTGTCGCATGCCCCTCCGACAAGGTATTCTATAGAGATTGAGATAATAGAATGCCCAGAGATGCACATATAAATGGCTAATACAGACCAAAACGAAAATCAATATAACCCACAAGCCGTTGAAAAATCAGCACAAAGGCACTGGGACGACACCCAAATCTTTGCAGCAAAACAAGATGACAATAGAGAAAAATTCTATTGTTTGTCCATGTTTCCTTACCCCAGTGGTCGTCTGCATATGGGTCATGTTCGTAATTATACTATTGGTGACGTTGTCAGTCGTTTTCATCGCATGCAGGGAAAAAATGTTCTGCAACCCATGGGCTGGGATGCATTTGGTTTACCGGCAGAAAACGCTGCCATTAATAATAAATCAGCCCCTGCAAAATGGACTTATGAAAATATCAGCTATATGAAAACCCAACTTAATTCACTTGGGTTTGGCTATGATTGGAGCCGCGAATTAGCCACGTGTAAACAGGACTACTACCGTTGGGAGCAATGGTTTTTTACTCGTTTATTCGATAAAGGCTTAGTATACAAAAAGAACGCAACCGTAAACTGGGATCCAATTGACCAAACTGTATTAGCAAACGAGCAGGTCATTGATGGTCGCGGCTGGCGTTCTGGTGCTTTAGTTGAGCAAAAAGAGATACCTCAGTGGTTTATTAAAATAACGGATTACGCTGAGCAATTATTAGCTGATTTAGATAAATTAAGTGATTGGCCGCAACAAGTTGTTACCGCCCAACGTAATTGGATTGGCCGCTCTGAGGGCGTTGATGTTACGTTTGATTTAAGCGCTGAAACAGCCGGCATGGGTCAGATAGAAGTCTATACAACCCGACCCGACACCCTTTATGGGGCATCTTACCTAGCGGTTGCAGCACAACATCCTCTTGCGCTAGAAATGGCAAAAGAAAATGCCGATATGAGCGCGTGTATTGATGAGTGCAAAAATACTAAAACCACTGAAGCCGACATGGCAACAATGGAAAAGAAAGGAATGCCAACAGGCTTGACAGCGTTGCATCCATTAACTGGCGAAATAATCCCCATCTGGATCGCAAACTTTGTATTGATGAGTTATGGCTCTGGCGCAGTAATGTCGGTTCCTGCGCACGACCAGCGGGATTGGGAGTTTGCGACTAAATATCATCTTCCAATTTTGCAAGTCGTTGAGTTCACGGTTGACGATACAGAGACTGCTGACATTAGTAAGGCAGCATACACAGAAAAACATACACTCATCAATTCTGCTCAATACAGTGGATTGTCCTTCCAAGATGGTTTCGATGCCATCGCTGACAAACTAACTTCATTGGGCAAAGGTAAAAAGTCGATTAATTATCGCCTGCGCGACTGGGGTGTCTCCCGCCAACGTTATTGGGGAGCACCAATTCCTGTCGTCACTAACGAAAAAGGTGAATCTTTTGCTGTTAACCCAGAAGACTTGCCGGTTGTCTTGCCTGAAGACGTCGTGATGGATGGCGTTAATTCGCCAATCAAGGCCGACCCCGAATGGGCGAGAGCAACTCACAATGGCCAGCCAGTAACACGAGAAACAGACACTTTTGATACTTTTATGGAGTCTTCATGGTATTACGCTCGTTATGCGTCAGCGCCATCTGATGCCATGCTTGACCCGAAAGAAGCCAACTACTGGCTTCCAGTCGATCAATATATTGGCGGCATTGAACACGCGATCTTACATTTATTGTACGCTCGCTTTTTCCACAAACTTTTGCGTGATGAAGGTCTAGTCAGTAGCGACGAGCCATTTAAAAAACTGTTATGCCAAGGCATGGTATTGGCAGACGCGTTCTTTACAAAGGACGAGAAAGGCAAAGAAATTTGGCATGCACCGGCCGACGTTACTGTTGAGAAAGATGATAAGGGCCGCATTGCCAGAGCAACATTAGTGGATGGCACTGAAGTCCAGCACGCTGGTATGATCAAAATGGGTAAGTCAAAAAATAATGGCATCGACCCACAAGCCGTTATCGACATTTATGGCGCCGACACAGTTAGATTATTTACTATGTTCGCCGCGCCGCCAGAGCAAACACTAGAATGGATTGATTCAGGTGTTGAGGGTTCAAACCGTTTCTTGAGACGTTTTTGGCGATTGGCTAATGAACATGCTCAACTATGCGAAAATAAAGGCGATGTGCCGACACTAGCGCCATCTGCGTTGAATAAGTCGCAAAAAGCATTGCGCCGAGAAATTCATCAAACCATTGAAAAAGTCACTGATGACTTAGGTCGCAGACAAACATTTAACACCGCTGTGGCTAAAGTTATGGAGCTATTAAACAACTTACAGAGAACTGAAATTAATGATGATAACGATATTGCGCTTCTTCAAGAAGGATTAATGGCAATGGTTCAGTTACTTAATCCAATTACGCCCCATATTTGCGAAGAGTTGTGGTCATTACTCGGTGGTAAGGGCGAATTACAAACCTCAGCTTGGCCACTCGTCGATGCCTCGGCATTAGTCGAAGATGAAAAACTGATTGTTGTTCAAGTTAACGGCAAAGTGCGCGCTAAAATGACAGTTTCTGCTGATATCAGTAGCGAGCAAGCCCAACATGAGGCCTTAGCACAAGAAAACGTAAAGCCGTTCATTGAAGGTAAAACAGTGCGAAAAGTAATCTATATCGCAGGTAAGCTAGTAAATATTGTCGCGAACTAGTTAGCGACATTTTGTATCGAATTTTGCCATTTTAATGGAGTAACACCTTGATAAGTCTATTGAGCACAGTTATCGCAAGTAGTCCCAAATTGGGTCTATTTGTTTGCGCAACAATTAGAAAGTCAAAATTGGCTTTTATCATTGCAATAATGGCTATCGCTCTGCAAGGATGCGGTTTTAAATTACGTGGTTCTCAAGCATTGCCAAGCTATTTAAATAACGTCGTTATTCTTTCTCAATTTGATTATTTACCGCTATCTAGGGCCTTGGACAAGAGGCTTCCCGTATATCAACTAGAAAGCATTGTCGGCGAAAAAACGATTCCTGAAGGCCTAGAGCCGACAACGGTTGTAATCATAAAGTTACAACCTGAAGCACTCGAACGTCGTTTGTTATCGGTATTTTCAACGGGTCAAGTGGCAGAATATGAACTTATTTATTCTGTTAATTATGACATTATATTTCCTTTTGCGGAACCAATTAGTACGTCTATGACCGTCGCTAGAGAATATCAAGACGATCCGGACCAAGTACTCGCTAAGTCACGTGAGTTAGAATTAGTATTAGATGAAATGAGAGCGGAGTCTGCTGACCGAATAATTAGATTACTCTCTAGCCAATATACAGACGCATTAGCCTCTATTGAAGCAAGAAAAATCAGAAACGCAGCAAAGATTGAAGCGAATAAGCGCTAATGCAAGTATATCCAAATCGATTTAAGCAGCATATTCAACAGCAGGGCTTAGCGCCATTCATATTGGTGTTTGGTGATGAACCTCAACAGAAACTGGATATGATTGACAACGTTCGCGCTGTGGCTAAATCGCAAGGCTTTGACGAACGTCAAACATTGACTGCTGATGCTGATTTTTCATGGTCACAACTTATTGAAGCAACACAATCGATGTCATTATTTTCTGACAAGCAGTACATTGAGCTAACGCTGCCTACTGGTAAGCCCGGCGCTGAAGGTAGTAAAGTGCTGAGTGCAATTGCTGAAAAACCCTCTGCAGACACTCTGATACTAATTCAGGGCCCAAAGATAGCTAAAGATGTTCAAAAAGCGAAGTGGTTCAAAGCACTTGATTCACAAGGGATATTCTCAATTTGTTATCCTCTTGAAGGCAAGCAGCTAGTGCAATGGATTGAACACCGTTGCCGCAGCTCACAAGTGAATATAAGCCCTGCAGGCATAAATTTATTAGCCGATTTTTGTGAGGGTAACCTACTTGCTGCAAAACAAGAAATTGAAAAACTAGCGCTAATTTACGCGGATAGTGAACAGCACGTGGATGAAAAAACACTAGCGGCAGGAATGGTTGATCAGTCTCGATTCACTGTATTTCAATTTGTCGATGACTTACTTGCTGGTGACATTCAAAAAGCGATTAAAATTCTATACCGTCTAGAAAGCGAGGGTGTCGAGCCTAATATTATCTTATGGAATTTGATAAAAGAAGCGCAGACATTATCTGAGTGCCAAGCGATGCAGAGCATAGAAGGTAGTATTAACTTTAATAAATTACGCATATGGCAAAATAAACAGGCGTTGTATCAGAATGCATTAAGACGGCTTGCACCTGAGCATATCAGTTTACTGAACAATCATTTGCAACAAGCAGACCTAATATTGAAAAGTGAAACAACCGCAAGACCATATATTCTGTTAAGCCATTTGGCATTGCTGTTTTTACCAGCACCCCTACAAAATATATCTTTAAATTAAATTATGACTTATTCGCAACCTATTACACTTTTTGGCGGTACATTTAATCCACCACATTGGGGGCATATTAAACCCTTAAAGCAAGCTATGAAAGCGCTTGATATTGCCACTGTTGGCTTACTTCCTTGTAATATTCCGCCACATAAACAAAAACTAAAAATCAGTAATGAACATAGACTAGAAATGCTTAAAATCGTTTGTAAGCTAGAACCAACGCTGTATGTAGAAAATATAGAACTAGAAAGCGATGACGTAAGCTTTACCGTTAACACCTTAAAAAAGCTAAAAACAAATTGTCATCAATCTATGTTCTTTGTCATGGGTTCAGACTCGTTCCAATCACTACAAACGTGGTACCAATGGCAGGAAATTTTGCAACTTTGTAATATTATTGTATTGAATAGAAATAACCAACCGTTAAAAATATTGAAGGAAGTGACGCAATTTATTTCATGTGGACCCCATCATGCGGTATCCTTAGCAGATAAACAGGCATTATCGACAAATAATGGAATTGTTGTGTCTTGCCATTTTCCGACAGTACCAGTGTCTTCGACTCTAATTAGAGAAAAACTAGAAAAGAAAGACTACCAACAGTTGGAAATGGGTGAATTATTGCCTTTAGAGGTGTTTAGATATATAAAACAACATCAATTATACGAACCAAAGAAATTATAGGAATAACATTGAATCAAAGTGAATTCGTTCAATTTGTCATAGACAAACTTGAAGACATGAAAGCCAGAGACATTGTACAAGTAAATGTTGAAGGAAAATCAACCGTAACCGACATGCTAATAGTATGCTCAGGAAACTCCAAAAAGCATGTTTCATCTATTGCGGAGAACCTTGTCGTTGAAATGAAATCTGCAGGTATACCGCCATTAAGCGTTGAGGGTAAAGGAACAGGTGAATGGGTACTAGTCGATTTAGGTAACGTTGTTGTGCATGTAATGCAGGACGAAACCCGCGACTTCTATCAGTTAGAGAAGCTTTGGCAATAGGCTATCACGTCAGCTTTTCAGTTTTGGTGTTATAAACATGCGAATACAAGTTATCGCGGTCGGGAACAAAATGCCTAAATGGGTTGTCGAAGGTACTCATGAGTATGTTCGACGATTTCCGGCAGATTGCCAATTGTATTTCACGGAAGTTGCTCCAGGTAAAAGAGGTAAGAATGCTGACGTAAAACGCATCCTTATTGATGAGGGGCAACGTTGTTTACAACAAGTTCCGAAAGGAAACAAAATTGTCACACTTGAAGTGTTGGGACAAGCATGGAGTACGCCCAAACTCGCTGAACAGTTAGATAAATGGAAAATGGATGGGCGTGACATTAGCCTTTTAATTGGTGGTCCAGAAGGGCTGTCAGAAGAATGCCAACAAGCGTCTGAACAAAAGTGGTCACTGTCCAAATTGACGTTACCTCATCCTATGGTCAGAGTTATCGTAGCTGAAAGCATCTATCGAGCTTGGTCAGTAACTCAAAATCATCCATACCATCGAGAATAAGCAGGTTGTAGAGTAAGAGTATTTTATGCCACCAAAGCGACAAACGATAAGAGATCACACAGCAGAAGCTAACTTGGTTGCCAGACGCACCTTTGTTTCTATCGTATTTGTTTGCATTCTTATGGCCGTTATTATTGCTAACTTGTACCAGTTACAAGTTACCCAATATGAAGACTATCAAACACGGTCCAATGGTAATCGAATTAAAGTATTACCTGTAGCACCAAATCGTGGCCTTATTTATGATCGAAATGGTGAAATCCTAGCGGAAAATAGACCCGTGTTTAGTCTAGAGATAACACCCGAAGAAGTTGACGACCTTGATGATACAATTGAACAGTTGTCTTCACTCATGTCGCTTACTGCCTATGAACTCAAAGAGTTTAAAAGCAGCATTAGACTTCAACGACGTTTCAAGCCGTTGGCTATTCGACAGCAACTTTCACATAACGATGTCGCTATTTTCTCCGCTAAACAGCACCAGTTCCCAGGAGTGAGTATTGAGGCCAGATTATCGAGATATTACCCCTACAAAGACGCATTAACTCACATGCTTGGCTATGTCGCAAAAATAAATAAAAGAGAGCTAGCTAACCTTGAGGAAAATGACCAACTTGCAAACTATGCTGCGACGCATGATATGGGTAAGCAAGGAGTTGAAAAATTTCATGAAAGAACACTTCATGGTGAAGTTGGCTACCAGCAAGTTGAAGTTAATAATCAAGGCAGAATTATTCGGATATTAAGTTTTGAGCCACCGTTGCCTGGCCGAGATATTGTTCTTAATATCGATATTAACTTACAGAAAAAAGCGCAAGAAGTCTTAGCCGGAAGAAGAGGTTCTGTTGTCATAACCAGTCCTATAGATGGAGGCGTTTTAGCGCTTTATAGTAGCCCTAGCTATGACCCAAATTTGTTTGTACACGGCATAAGTCAAAAAGAATATAATAAACTTCTCGCCTCCAAAAATAGTCCCTTACTCAACAGAGCAACTCAAGGGCGCTATCCGCCAGCGTCTACGATTAAACCGCTGTTAGCTCTAGTTGGTCTCGAAGCAGGCATAATTGATGAGACAACTGAAATACACGATCGTGGTACCTATCGGCTGAAAAACGTAGATCATGTTTGGCGTGATTGGAAAAAATACGGTCATGGGACTGTCAATGTTACTAAATCGATTGAAGTCTCCTGTGATATTTTTTATTACGATTTAGCCTATAATTTGGGTATCGATCGGATAAGCAGTTCTATGCAATTATTCGGCTTTGGTAGACGCACTGGCATTGATTTATTTGAAGAGTCAGGTGCTAACATGCCAAGTAGAGGCTGGAAGAGAGCTCGATTTAATGAACCATGGTATATCGGTGATACTATCCCTGTTGGAATTGGTCAAAGTTACTGGAACGCCACTCCGTTACAATTAGCACAATCGCTAAATTTTTTAATTAATAAAGGCCAACGCCACACTCCTCGCCTTATCAAAGGCTACATGGTTGAAGGAGCGATAGATGTCTTGCCTATTGAAATGCAGACACCTATTCCAATCGTAAATGAACATAATTGGGATATCGTTCTTGATGCGCTATATGGCACGGTAAACCGTAATCATGGTACCGCCCATGGTGCATTTAGAAACACCGATTATATTTCAGCAGGAAAAACTGGAACGGCGCAGCTTTTTTCAGTTGCTCAAGATGCCGAGTACGAAGAAGAAAATGTGTCAGCTAGATTAAAAGACAATGCCATGTATGTTGGTTATGCACCTTATGTCGACCCTGAAATTAGTATTTCAGTGGTGATCGAAAATGCTGGCGGTGGTAGCTCAAATGCGGCTCCCGCAGCGAGGATCGTAATGGATTACTACTTCAGCAAAATAAAGCCTAAAGGCATTGCTTTAAAAGCCAAAAAAAATGATGCCCCCATAGCTGGTGCTGCACAAGCATCGTCAAACACCGCAGAGGCAATTACAATGGAGACGAGCGGTGGCTGAAGCTAAATTTACAACTATAAAAACGACAATGCTAGAACGCCTTCATATTGATGGTTTTCTATTATTCGCGCTAACGTGCCTGATGGGTATAGGCCTGGTGACGATTTACAGTTCAGGCGGGCAAGATTGGGATTTGGTTAACAGGCAACTAACTCGTTTAGGAATTGCGTTGATCGTAATGTTTATTTTAGCCCAAATTCCACCGATGGCTTACCGACGCTTAGCAGTATACTTTTACAGTTTTGGGCTGATTATGCTGATTGCAGTGCTACTCGTTGGAGTCGTCGGTAAGGGAGCCCAGCGCTGGTTGGATTTAGGATTAATTCGTTTTCAACCTTCGGAAGTAATGAAACTGGCAGTGCCACTGATGATAGCTTGGTACATTAGTAAATTTAATTTGCCCCCCCCTTCTCGTCACATCGCAATTGGCTTTATATTTGTTTTTATTCCTACTATTCTTATTGCCAAACAACCTGATTTAGGTACCAGCCTATTAGTTGCTAGTTCGGGGATATTTGCACTATTTTTGTCAGGAATGACTTGGCGCTTAATTGGTTTCATCAGCGCATTAGGCGGTGCTTTTGCGCCCATCATGTGGTTTTTCTTGATGCAGGGCTATCAAAAACAACGAGTTCTCACTTTTTTGAATCCAGAAAGTGACCCACTGGGCTCTGGCTATCATATCATTCAGTCCAAAATTGCTATCGGTTCAGGTGGTGTTAGCGGTAAAGGATGGTTACAAGGTACCCAATCACAGCTCGAGTTTTTACCAGAAAGGCATACCGACTTTATTTTCGCGGTTTTTAGTGAAGAATTTGGGCTAATTGGTGTGCTCGGCCTATTGTTCATCTACATGTGTATTATTATTCGCGGCTTGATGATTACAAATAATGCCCAAGACGCGTTTAGCAAATTACTCGCGGGTAGTTTAACGTTAACCTTTTTTGTCTATGTGTTTGTTAATATGGGCATGGTCTCTGGTTTGCTACCCGTTGTTGGGATTCCCCTCCCGCTGGTAAGCTATGGGGGAACGTCAATGGTGACGTTGTTGGCTGGTTTTGGTATTCTGATGTCGATAAGCACGCAGAAGCGAATGATGTCGCGATAAATAATAACAACAATGAAAGTAGCAATGGAATGAATACGCTGAATAATTACATAATATTGATAGTGGCTGTTACCAGCTTAAGTGCTTGTAGTGTTAATAATAGTCGATACTCACAAAAACAAGATAGTGCCCCTGAATATCATTACGGTGAACTTGAGCTTGTCGATGCGACTCCAAGATATGAATTATACGCGCCGGCTAATTTTCGCCCTTACACAGTGCTTGGCAAGTATTATACGCCCATGCTTTCCGCTAGAGGTTTTGAAGAATACGGTCAGGCTTCATGGTATGGACAGAAATTTCATGGTCATTTAACCTCCAATGGTGAAATCTACGATATGTTTTCCATGACGGCGGCGCACAAGACCTTACCTCTTCCTTCGTTTGTCAAAGTCACTAACTTAGATAATCAAAAAGTGACTATTGTTCGGGTTAACGACAGAGGCCCATTTCATCCGGGTCGAGTAATCGATTTGTCTTACGCCGCAGCAAAAAAATTAGATGTTTTGTCGACGGGTGTAGCTAATGTAAAAGTTGAAGTAGTGCATGTCGATGAAGATGGCGTCATGACCGTTGGTGCGGGTAAACCTCAGCAACCAGCAGTACCTCCATCGTTAGCTCAGCCCGATAGTTCCCCCGTAATGATCGCTATGTCGAATACCAAAACGACATTGCAAGATAGAGTAGAACTCGAATCTGCATTACCACCTATTTCTGTCTCTTTAGCGACGTCTTTAGCAAATGACAAGAAACAAGATCAAATATTCGTTCAAGTCGCCGCTTTTTCCAATCCAGAAACGGTACTTGAATTATCTACAGGATTAGCTCGCTTATATCAAGTTCCTGCCAACGCTCCTTTGATCGATAATATTTATAGATTGAGGCTTGGACCGTTAAAAAATGAACAAAAGGCTGAAAAGTTAATCCAAGCATTGAAGAGTATCGGTTTCGACAGCGCTTTTACGTTAATAGCGCCCGCCGATTAGTCTAAACAATAAACACGTTTTAATCTGGAGCTATAATTATAGCTAGCTAAAACGGTAAACGAAAAATAAGTAAAAGAATCCGCTGAATAACTGGCGGTTTATAGGTGGATTGATATAAAATCCACATTCAATAAATCACCCGATTGCATGCTCATTAAGAAAGCACCTCGAGAGAGCCGAATATTTCGGTCAATTATATTCGAAGGTTGATGCAGGGTGATAAAAACCTCAAAAGAATGGCTGAATAAATGCGCTTAAAAATAGTTTCCACATTACTCCTTGCTGCTTCTTGCTTTTTAGCAACTGCAGCTGTCGTTATTCCACCTCCTCCGAACGTTTCGGCAGGCGGCTTTCTGCTGGTAGATCACTATACGGGTCATATCATTGCAGAAAAAAATATAGATATGCGACTTGCGCCGGCTAGTTTGACCAAAATAATGACCATTTATGTCATTGGTAAAGAAATCAAAGCGGGCAATATTAGTTTAACCGACGTGGTAACGATATCTGAAAATGCATGGGCAAAAAATTTCCCTGATTCATCAAAAATGTTTATCGAAGTTGGCACACAAGTCTCCGTTGAAGATTTGTTAATGGGCATTGTAGTGCAATCGGGCAACGATGCCTGTGTTGCTATGGCTGAGCATATTGCAGGTAGCGAGGAGGCGTTTGCTAGCATGATGAATGCACATGCACAAAATCTTGGTATGAGTGCAAGTAACTTCGTTAATAGCCATGGTTTGCATGACGCAGACCATTATACATCCCCGCGCGACATGGCGACCTTATCTTCAGCTTTAATTGCTGAATTACCCGAAGCTTACGCCCTGTATAGTATTAAAGAATTTACGTATAATGATATAAAACAATTTAACCGCAACAGTCTCTTGTGGGACAAGAGCCTAAATGTGGATGGTATTAAAACCGGTCATACCTCAGACGCAGGTTATAGCCTAATTACATCAGCAACCCAAGGTGACATGCGTTTAGTGTCCGTTGTTATGGGTACTGATAGTGAACGTTCTCGCAAAGTTGAGAACAAGAAACTTCTTCGTTATGGTTTTCGTTTCTACGAGTCAGTAACGCCTTATCAAGCGGGTGATAGCTTTGTGGCTCATCGTATTTATATGGGCGATCGTGAAACGGTTGAATTAGGCTTAAATCAATCAACGCCAATTACAATACCGCGTGGACAATCAAGCAAGTTAAAAGCACATTATGAACTAAGCGAAAACCTCGAAGCGCCAGTTGAGAAAGGACAAGTTGTTGGTAAGCTGTTTTTACAATTAGAAGGTGAAAATATCGCCACTTATCCATTGGTAACTTTACATGAAGTTCAAGAAGGTGGATTAATTGATAAAGCAATGGATTGGGTTTCTCTAAAATTAGGATTTGAAAACTAATCATGACATTAGATACAAAATTTGACGAGATTCTCGAATTCCCTTGCTTTCAAACATTTAAAGTAATGGGCGTCGCTGATCCAAGTCTTCCAGAGATTGTTATCTCCTGCTTACAAAGGCATGCTCCTGGTGATTATTCACCGACGATTAAGCCAAGTAGTAAAGGCAATTATCATTCACTCTCGTTGAAAGTGAAAGTCACTAGCAAAGACCATATGGAAACTATATATACTGAGATTTCCAGTCTTGAGCTAGTAAGGTTTGTACTTTAATTTTTATGCAACCAACCATTATTCGCCAATTAGGCACTCAATCATACTGCCCAATTTGGCAAAAAATGCAAGAATTCACTGACCGCAGAACACCTGAAACAGCTGATGAGATATGGTTAGTAGAACACCCCCCCGTGTTCACACAAGGCCAAGCTGGTAAAGCGGAACACATACTTTCTCCTGGTGATATTCCAGTAGTAAAGGTGGATCGCGGCGGACAAGTCACCTATCACGGACCGGGTCAACAAATGTTGTACATTCTGATTGACGCACGCCGAAATAAACTTGGCGTTCGCCATCTAGTCAATGGCTTAGAAAACTGTATCGTCAACACTATGGCTGCTTATGGAATTGAAGCCTACGCTAAAAAGGATGCACCTGGTGTTTATGTCAACGAACAAAAACTATGTTCGGTCGGCTTGAGAATTAGAAAAGGGTGTTCGTTTCATGGCTTAGCACTAAACGTTAATATGGATTTAAGTCCGTTTGGGCGCATAAACCCATGTGGCTATGCTGGCATGGAAATGGTAGATTGTGCCGCATTAGGTGGGCCAGAATCATTATCTATCGCTGGCCCTAAAATAGTTGAACAGTTTTGCTCGCTACTTGGTATTAAGCAAAAAGAATATAGAGAAGGTTTTGATGAATAATCCACGTCCAGAAGCGGGTGTAAAACTTCGCGATGATGAGAAAGTAAGACACATTCCAATCACTATTGTTCCAACTGAAAAGGAACAAATGCTGCGTAAGCCATCGTGGATTAAGATAAAACTGCCTCGTACAACTGATCGCATCGACCATATTAAAGCGACCTTGCGCAAAAACAAATTACACTCGGTATGTGAAGAAGCAAGCTGCCCTAACCTAGCTGAATGTTTTAATAACGGTACGGCTACCTTTATGATATTAGGTGATGTATGCACTCGTCGATGTCCATTCTGCGATGTAGCTCACGGAAAACCATTACCACCAAGTGCTGAAGAACCAGTAAAACTGGCTAAAACCATTGCAGAAATGGGATTAAACTATGTAGTTATTACTTCGGTTGACCGCGATGACCTTCGAGACGGCGGTGCTCAGCATTTCGTTGACTGCATCAATGCGATACGTGAACATGCTCCCAACACGAGAATTGAAGTATTAGTACCTGACTTCAGAGGTCGCATGGACCGTGCTTTAGAAATATTTAAAAGCGGTGTGCCTGACGTATTTAATCACAACCTAGAAACGGTTCCGCGCTTGTATAGGGAATGTCGCCCTGGCGCGAACTACCAATGGTCTCTCGACCTTTTGCGTAAATTTAAAGAGCAACATCCTACTATACCAACGAAATCAGGCTTAATGATGGGGTTGGGCGAAGAGTCTGACGAGATGAAAAAAGTATTGGATGACCTTCGCACACACAATGTAAACATGCTTACACTTGGACAGTATTTGCAGCCAAGTAAACATCACTTTCCGGTTAAGCGCTATGTGCCGCCAGCGGAGTTTGATGCTTTGGGAGCATATGCAGATTCTATTGGTTTCGCGCATGCTGAATGTGGTCCAATGGTTCGCTCTAGCTATCACGCCGACAAACAAGCAGCCGGTGTAACAGTTAAATAATCAATATGAGCAAGATTTACGTATTGCACGAAAATAGCGAGTGGACGATCCACTTGCAACATCGCCTAGATGAGCTGCGGCTACCTTATGAGTTATGGCATTTGAATGAAGGACTCATTGATTTGTCTAGTGAGCCGCCTCATGGCGTTTTTTATAACCGAATCAGCGCTTCTTCCCACACCAGAGGCCATCGTTTCGCTCCTGAGTTTACAGAAGCTGTCATTGCTTGGTTAGAACGTCATGGTCGAATCGTTATCAATGGCACAAGAGCGTTAAGATTAGAAGTAAGTAAAGTAAATCAGTATATGGCGCTCAACAATAGTGGCATTGAGACGCCAAAAACACTTGCTGCGGTTGGTAAAAAGCGAATTATTGAGGCCGCTAATTTATTGAATATGCCATCATTTATCACTAAACATAACCGCGCGGGTAAAGGTCAGGGAGTGCAACTATTTCACTCCGTTGATGCACTGCAAGACTATATTGATGGCCCAAGTTTTGATGAACCTGTAGAC
>JAWUVZ010000112.1:0-22006 GCA_034112105.1 Glaciecola sp.
CGTAAGAAGAATGAGCCAACTATGTCCCCAGAGGAAAAGAAAGCTTATGAAGCAGCACGTTCGGAAGAAGAGCGCATAAGAAAGCAGCAAGAAGAAGAAATTCAACGCAAACTCGAAGAAGATGCGAAGAAAGCTGCCGAAGAAGCGCGCAAGCTTTCTGAAGAAAACGATATGCGTTGGAAAGAAGAAGAGATACGTCGCAAGAAGCAGGAAGCTGAAGACGTTCACGTTCATTCCAACCGTTATGCGCAAGAAGCAGAAGACGAACAAGATATGAAAGTTGAACGCACTTCTCGTCGACGTAAAAAGTCGAAGAAGAATGCGGGAGAAGATCTAAAGCACGGCTTTAACAAGCCAGCACAGCCAGTTGAAAGGGTTGTTAAGATTGGCGAAACCATTACCGTTGGTGAACTAGCTAGCCGTATGGCTAAGAAAGGCACTGAAGTCATCAAAACGATGATGAAAATGGGTGAAATGGCGACAATCAACCAAATACTTGATCAAGACACTGCGGTGCTAGTTGTTGAAGAAATGGGCCATAAATATGAGCTTGTTAATGACAATGCACTTGAAGACGAGTTAATTGCTGACTCAGCACAAGGTGACAAAACTACCCGTGCTCCAGTAGTGACTATTATGGGTCACGTTGACCATGGTAAAACGTCGTTGCTAGATTTCATTCGACGCGCGAAAGTGGCTGACAGTGAAGCTGGCGGTATAACACAGCATATTGGTGCTTATAGTGTAGAGACTGATAACGGTCGTATCACTTTTCTTGATACCCCCGGACATGCCGCGTTTACCGCAATGCGCGCACGTGGTGCAACTGCAACAGATATTGTTATATTGGTTGTTGCAGCTGACGACGGCGTAATGCCGCAAACAAAAGAAGCTGTACAGCATGCTCGTGCAGCGGGCGTACCTTTAATCATCGCAGTTAACAAGATGGATAAAGAAGGTGCAGATCCTGACAGAGTTAGAAACGAATTGTCACAACTCGATGTTATTTCTGAAGAGTGGGGCGGAGAGAATCAATTCGTATCTGTGTCAGCTAAAACAGGTCTAGGTATCGACGCATTACTTGAGGCCATTTCATTGCAAGCTGAATTACTTGACTTGCAAGCGGTAGCAACGGGTCCTGCTCGCGGTATCGTTATTGAGTCACGCTTGGATAAAGGTAGAGGTCCCGTCGCTTCTGTTCTTATTCAAGAAGGTGAATTGAAAGCTGGTGACATCTTATTATGCGGTGAAGAATACGGTCGTGTTCGAGCTATGCGTGATGAGCATGGACAAGAAATTAAACTCGCAGGTCCTTCAACACCAGTTGAAGTGCTTGGTTTATCGGGTGTACCTATTGCTGGCGAAAATGCGCTTGTTGTTCAAGATGAACGTAAGGCAAGAGAAGTTGCAGCAAAACGTCACACTAAACAGCGCGAAGTTAAATTAGCGAAGCAACAGAAAGCTAAACTAGAAAACATGTTTGCGAACATGGAGTCTGGTGATGTGAGCGAATTGAATGTTGTTCTAAAAGCTGATGTTCAAGGTTCAATTGAAGCGATTGCAGACAGTCTAACCAATCTATCTACAGACGAAGTTAAAGTTAACATCGTAGGTAGTGGTGTAGGTGGTATTACCGAAACTGACGCAAGTTTAGCGGCAGCATCAAGTGCTATCGTCGTTGGCTTTAACGTTCGTGCCGACGCTACTGCGCGCCGTATTATCGAGACTGAAGAAATTGACTTACGTTACTACAGTATTATTTATGAATTGATTGATGAAGTGAAGAAAGCCATGAGCGGTATGCTGGCGCCTGAATTCAAACAACAAATCATGGGTATTGCAGAAGTGCGTGATGTATTTAAATCACCGAAGATTGGAGCAATTGCAGGCTGTATGGTCACCGAAGGTGTCATTAAGCGCGCTAACCCAATCAGAGTAATTCGTGACAATGTTGTTATTTACGAAGGTGGACTTGAGTCATTACGTCGCTTTAAAGATGATGTTCAGGAAGTTAAGAAAGGTATCGAGTGTGGTATCGGTGTTAAAAACTATAACGATGTTAAAGTTGGCGACCAGATCGAAGTATTCGAAGTCGTTGAAGTCAAAAGAGAAATCTAAAAGACTGCTTAACGAAAAGATAATGCATTATTTTTGTAGCTTATAAATAATGTATAGAAACCAAATACGGAGGCTTTTAGCCTCCGTTTTTTTCATTGCGCCGTTGTGTGCAATTGAAATTAGGAGAATAAAATGCCTAGAGAATTTTCTCGGACAGATCGAGTCGGTCAACAAGTCCATAAAGAAATTGCCAGTATCTTACAAAATGAATTTAAACATCGCGAACCTGAAGTAGGTATGATCACTATATCAAGTGTTGAAGTTTCTCGAGACCTAGCGCACGCTAAAATCTATGTGACTTTCTACAACAGTGATGAAGAAAAAATTAAGGACGACTTAATTCGACTACAAGATGCAAAAGGCTTCATTCGCACAGTGCTTGCTAAACGTATTCGTATGCGCGCTGTACCAGCAGTTCACTTTTTTAGAGATGAATCTATTACTGAAGGTATTCGTATTTCGACTTTGGTTAATCAAGCTAGAGCGAAGGATGAAGCAAAAGCAAAAGATACTTCTGAAGACGAGTAGAGATTAAAGTAGAACATGGCAAGAAGAAAAAAAGGCAGGGCGATTAATGGCGTCGTTCTTGTAGATAAGTATAGCGGTGAGTCATCTAATTTTATTTTGCAGCAAGTCAAACGTTTATATGGTGCGGCGAAAGCAGGTCATACCGGCGCGCTTGACCCGCTAGCAACTGGCATGCTGCCAATCTGCCTAGGCGAGGCAACTAAGTTCTCTCAATTTTTGTTAGACGCAGATAAAACTTATATAGTGACGGCAAAGCTGGGCGAACGAACTGATACATCAGACTCAGACGGCGATATTGTGGAAACTAAAGCGGTTAATGTGACAAGGGAATTTATTGATTCTGCTGTTGAGGCTTTTCGGGGACCCATTAAGCAAGTTCCATCTATGTTTTCAGCACTTAAACATAAAGGTAAACCTCTTTATTTTTATGCAAGGCAAGGTATTGTTATTGAACGCGAAGCTCGTGATATTACCATTCACTCATTAACAGTGCTGCGCTATGAAAATAATGAACTGGATATGCAAATAGCTTGTTCAAAAGGTACTTACATTCGTTCTTTGGTGGATGATTTAGGACAGGCATTAGGTTGTGGTGCGCACGTTACGATGCTGAGGCGTACAAAAGTTGCAGACTACCCAAGTAAAAATATGATTACCGTTGAAGAGTTACAACACCTATCAGAAGATTTGTCAGTAGACCGAGAATTTCGTAATTTTGATAGGTTGGATGCATTGTTATTACCAACTGATACCGCAGTTTCAAATCTTCCAACCTTTAATGCAACCGACGATAGCATTGAGCGTTTTTTGCACGGACAAGAGATACTTGAAGATAATCAATTTGTTAAAAATGATCTAGTTAGAATTTATCGTGATTCAGATAATCGTTTTTATGGTATGGCAGAAGTCGATATCGGCGGAAATCTGCAACCTAAGAGAGTCGTGGTTTACAAAGAAAGCTATTTCGGCGAAAACTAAGCTAAAGCACTTGTTTATTATCGCTTCATGGGAATAATACGCGCTCTTTTTGGCATGACTGAATTAGTGATCGGCATGCTGTTGTTTAAACCATCTATCTACATTGGAGATAACTATGTCACTAACTACAGAAGAAATCGCAACAATCATATCTGAGTACGGCGTTAAAGAGGGTGATACTGGTTCACCAGAAGTTCAAGTTGCCTTGTTAAGTAATAACATCAACAAACTTCAAGGTCACTTTAAAGAGCACAAGAAAGACCACCATTCACGTCGTGGTTTATTACGTATGGTTAGTCAACGCAGAACGTTACTTGATTACCTAAAAGGTAAAAATGTTGAACGCTACCAAAATCTTATTAAGCGTTTAGGCCTACGTCGTTAATTCGGCAGCTTAACGTAAGACATAAAAAAAGCACCTTAGGGTGCTTTTTTTATGTCTGATTATACGTAATTTTTGAGTCTAATACCGTTATTCGCTGCGTACGCAATTAACAATTTGGTTATATACTTACTCAAGGAAATAAGTATTTTTAGACTGTTTTCTTTGCGATTTCCTGTAACAACGACTCCAAATCAGAAATCTTTTCAAGTAGCGTTGAATTTTTTGATTCTAAATTTTTAACCTTATCACTTAGCATTTTTATTTGATTACTTACTTTTGCACCTGTTTGTTCAGCATTAACATTCACTACCAGAATATCGTTGGCCTGAGTTGATAACTTTTCATTTAATCCGTTTATGCGGTTTAACATCTGTTGAATATTAGCAGTCGCCTCGTCAAGCGTAACCTGGATGTTTTTAATATCAGTACCAAGATTTCCCTTTGTACTTACTAAATCGTTATTCAAGGTCTTTATTTCTTCCTGATTGCGTCTCCAAGCCGACGCCCACAATTTGTCCATCTGGCCCCATAGATCTTCAGTTCTTTCGGCTAACTCAGTGACTTTCACGCTGAGCGCCACCGTTGAGTTACCCATCTCTTCATCTGTTGCAGATAAACGTTGTTCGAGGGACTTGAGCCTACTTTCCGTATTTACCGCCACGGTATTAGCTTGTTCCAACTGCGTGTACAGATAAATACAACCGACACTGGCACTTATAGCAACAACCAATACAATCGACATGAATACATTTGAACCACTTGATATTGAATTAGATTCTGGCGGCTCTGGAGGTCTTTTACCTATTGGACGACGTTCATCAACTTCAATATTAATGGGCGCAAAATCTTTATCATTTTGTGACATATGTGTAATTTCTTATAGTATTAAGCTTCTATTGATATGGTAAATCAAAATTTCAAACTATTCATGTTTAAATTTAGCTAACCGTCATATTTTTAACCGAGATTCAATGATTTATAGGTATAATTCTGAGCGCGTAAACATGGATATAAGGTATAGACATCGATACTCAAATAACATATATTGCGGACCGAGTTCTTAGAATATCGAGTATCGAATATATTATATGAAGTTGACCAGTAAAATATCGTTTACATTAGGTATACGAACGCTCATATTAGTATTAATGCTAGGGTTTGCCATGTCTTTTTTACAAACCTACATCGACTTTAAAAACAGACGAGCAGAAGTAAACGCATCCATTGAGTCAATTATTGATGCATCAAAGGATTCTGCCAAGAACGCTGTTTGGAACTTAGACAACGATTTAGCTGCACTGGTCATTAAAGGCCTTACTTATTTTAATCATTTTTCCTATGTTGCCATCTTAGATGAATGCGACAATGTCCTAGCTCAATCAAACGATAAAGAGTTAGAGCAATTCAACAAGGTTCTGGCATTTTTTTTAGTCCCTAATATTAAAGAATACATTGTCCCCTTAATCGAGTCTGATTCATCAAAAGTCAGTTCTGCTGAATTACCACTAGAATCTGGAAAAATGCTCGTTCGAATAAATATACATTCTTCACTCAGTGATGTTTATGAGCGAGCGATAAGAACCTTTATTATCTCACTTGCTGGCTATATTTTTATATCCCTCACACTAGTTTTACTCTATCACTTTAGTTTAGCTGCGCCGCTTATGCGCCTAGCTAGCCGTTTTGAAAGAGTAAACACGTCATCTTTTACTGAACAGTCGATTAGCAAAATTAGAGGTCATGAGTCGGATGAATTTAGTAAAATTATTGATTCAGCAAATGATTTATTAGGACGAATAGCATCAAGTCAAACTCTCCTGACTCAACGTAGTCAGCGTTTTAGACTAATCCTTGATACTGCCCCCGCGATTATTTATTCATTGGACAATGAGGGTAAGTTTGTATTTGCCAATAAAGCGACTGCGTCATTCTATGGTTTCTCTATATTTGAGCTAAAAGGAAAGTTAGCGTCTGAAATTATTCAGCCTGTTGATCCCGGTTTAATGAAGGTTTTGGATAAGTTTATAATGGATAATTCACGACAGATGAATCTGATATTAGATACTTATGATGCGCAAAAAATGAAATGCGTGATGGAAATGTCGCTTGTAAAATTCCATACATACGATGGCCAAAGTATTTTAGTAGTAGGCAACGATGTCACAAAACGCGTTGTTGCCGAAGAGAAAATTGAAAATTTAGCATATTGTGATTCACTCACAAACTTACCAAATCGTAACAAAGTATATGAAATATTAAACGCTCAAAATATTACAGTGTCAAATAGTCAATTCCAAGTGGCTATATTGGCCGACTTAGATCAATTTAAGCGAATTAACGATACGTTGAGCCATAGTGTTGGCGACCAACTAATTATTAAGTTAGCAGAGCGATTATCAACTGAATTTAAGGATATCGGTTTTGTTGCGCGCTTGGGCGCTGATGAATTTCTACTGCACAGTGAGCAGCTATCTAGTAATAGAGAGATAGCCAATTCAACTGCGTTTGAACTAGCTGAAAAACTAAGAAAATGTGTGAATAGAGAAATTGACATTGGATTTCACAGCTATAATTTGTCTGCAAGTTTAGGTGTAGTTGTTTTTAAGCCTGGTTTTGAAACAGCTGATGAAATTTTGCAGTATGCAGATACTGCTATGTACGAATCTAAAAAAGCGGGTCGTAATTGCTCAACATTGTTTATAGATAAAATGGCAACGGAAGCGGCTAAATTACTTAAGTTAGAACGCGATATAAGTACTGCAATTATTAAAGATGAATTCTTCTTCGTTCTTCAGCCATTGATATCATCTGTAACCATGGAAGTTACTTCGGCAGAAGCGCTAATTCGCTGGCAGCGAGATGATACGATCGTTGCGCCTGACGATTTCATTCCATTTCTTGAAGAAAGCGAGTTGATCATTGATGTGGGTGACAGAATGCTAACCAAAGTGTGCGAATTTTTAGCGCAATTGAAACAGCAGGGACTTTTGGCTGCTTCTTTTAAAATCGCTGTCAACATTAGTGGTAAGCAATTGTCAAAAAGCAATTTCATAGACAAAGTAACTAATGTGTTGAGAAAATATCAGATTGCTGGTCATTATCTTGAATTTGAAATCACCGAAAGCGTCGCGCTAGACAATCTAAAAGACACTATAAATAAAATAAATCAATTAAAAAAAATCGGTATCAGTTTTAGCCTGGACGATTTCGGTACGGGCTATAGTTCACTTAGTCATTTAAAAGATTTACCGGTTGATAAACTGAAAATTGACCAGTCATTTATTAATGATATTAATGTTGATAAACAAGATGAAAATCTCGTTAAGGCAATTCTTCAACTTGCTGTCAACCTGGATATTGTTACTGTTGCCGAAGGGGTTGAAACAAAGGAACAAGTAGAGTGGCTAAAAGAAAATGGAAGCATGTTATTACAAGGTTACTATTTCAGTCGGCCAATCTTACCTGCTCAATTCGTTGATAAATATTTAACTCCAAATATAAAATAATTTACTGTGTTCTATTTTCTTAACGAACATTCTCCAATGAAATAGACTAATGTATTTTCTGCATATTGAATTTGAACAAAAAAAGACGCTAAAAAGCGTCTTTTTTAAATTGGTGGAGCTGGCGGGAATTGAACCCGCGTCCAGAAAGCGTCAACCTTTGGTACTACATGCTTAGTTTGTCATTTATTTAATCCTATGGACCCCGACAAACAGGGTTCCTTCGGACTGGCCTAATACTATTTCGCGGTTCAACCTTAGACAAGTCTCCCTCGCTATTTCACTAGTATGACCTTCCGTACCTCAGTTAGTGAAAAGAACTTGAGTGGAAGGGCCTATGCAGGGTATTAAGCTGCTAGTGCGTAGTTTTCGTCGTTTGCGACTATTTTTTTGCGGCTTTTTTAAGAGGCCAGCCGCACCTCTGCATGCACCTCCAGCATCATTGAATCCTGTCGAATCCAGAGCAGCCCCGAGATAAGCTACAATTATAGCACGCTTCTGTTAACAGAACAGTCATATTTCGCCCATTTTGGTTTGTTAGAATAATAAACCGACAACTATTCAACGGTTTATAAGTAACTATTCAGCGAGGTGACTTGAAAAACCAACCTATGATGGCATTGTATGTAAATATAAAATTATAAGACCAACTTGCCATGAAAGCATTCACGCCATTCGTTCTTCCAAATGGAATAGCAATAAAAAATCGTTTTGTGAAAGCCGCTATGGAAGAAAATATGTCGGAAGGGCATCAGTTACCGGGAGCTGCGCTTGAAAACCTATATGCGGTATGGGCTAAAGGTGGTGTAGGTATTGTTATTACCGGTAATGTAATGGTAGACAAAATGGCTATGACGGGTCCTGGCGGTGTTGCGCTTGAGGCTGATACTCCGATAGAGCCGTTTCAAACTTGGTCTAAAATAGCAAAGCAGAACAATACAACCGTAATAATGCAAATTAACCATCCGGGCCGTCAGGTGTTTAAAAAAATGGGCGGAAAAGTCCTTTCTCCATCAGATGTTGTTTTAAACATGGGTAAACATAGTAATCTGTTTACCCAACCCAAAGCGATGTCTGAAGAAGAAATTCAAGATGTTATTGCGCGCTTTGTCACAACTGCAAAACGAGCCGAGGAAGCGGGTTTTGATGGTGTTGAAATTCATGCTGCTCACGGCTATCTGGTAAGCCAATTCTTATCACCGTTAACAAATATTAGAAACGACCAGTGGGGCGGCGAATTGCAAGCGCGCGCTAAAATACTTTATGAAATTATTAGTCAGGTTAAAAATGGCTGTTCTGAACAGTTTATTGTTTCCGTTAAACTTAACTCTGCCGATTTTCAACGCGGTGGCTTTGATGTTGAAGATGCCATTGAAGTCGTTAAAACGCTAAACACGATGGGACTTGATTTCATTGAATTATCCGGTGGTTCATATGAAGCGCCCGCCATGCAGGGAAAAAGTGGAGATAATAGAACACTAGCTCGAGAGGCTTACTTTCTTACCTTTGCAAAACAGATTGGCGAATACTGCAGCATTCCCGTGATGATAACGGGAGGCATTAAACGACTTACTGTGGTCAATGACGTACTAGACTCCAACATTGATCTTGTCGGGATAGCATCTGCACTAGCCTTCAACCCAGCATTGGTCAACGAATGGGAAGCTAACCAAGATATATTAGGTTATATACCTGCGACATCATGGAAAGATAAAACATTGAGTGGTTTGGCCAATATGGCTTTGGTTAAGCGGCAACTCAGGCGCCTAGGAAAAGGCGACTCTCCAAGTGTGAATTCTTCACCCTTGATAACCTTGATTATCGATCAGATACGGGCTGCTAAATTGACAAAAAGATACAGAAAACAATACATAGACTAGTGTGGTATGCTTTTATTCCACATTTTTTTAGATTAATGGCGTGGTTCCAGTTTTACACGCCGCAACCATCGCTTTCTATATCGAACTAAGTACCTCAAATAGCTATAATAGACACTTAAGCGCTATTTATTTAGCCGCCTTTATTTGGCAACTTTTATTAAACAGCATTTACTAAGCGCTATGCTTCATCATTCGTTCTTTCTGACGCGCCCAATCTCTGTCTTTCACAGTGTCGCGTTTATCGTGTTCCTGCTTACCTTTGGCTAACTGAATTTCCAGCTTTACCCAGCAGGCTTTCCAATACATTGCGGTTGCGACGATGGTTAGACCTTGTCTATCGAGTCCACCCATAAGCTCTTCAATTTCACGTTTTTTCAATAACAATTTACGTACGCGAGTAGGTTCACTAATTACGTGTGTAGACGCTTGATTTAACGGCATTATGTTAACATTACTTACATAAGCTTCGCCGTCTTTGATAAAAACGTAGCTATCGGTAATATTTGCCTTTCCGGCGCGAATTGCTTTAATTTCCCAGCCCTGTAACTGCATTCCAGCTTCGAATTTATCAATAAAATGATATTCGTGGCGCGCTTTTCTATTAAGTGCAATGGTGTCGTTGTTGTTTTTTGACTTTTTCATAACGCCTATTATACGTAGTCTTAATTACTTTGTCTTTATGTCCTTGATTTTTCGTCACGAAATTTATAAATATCGTGATAGAATATATAATATTGTAACCTGAAGTTGTGTTTTAGTAATGCATAGTATTAAAAGAAGTGCATTGGTGGCATACAGTGCTAGCCAAATGTATGACTTAGTTAACGATGTTGAAAAATACGATAGCTTTTTACCGGGGTGTGTAAAAAGTGAAGTATTGGAAAATAGTGATAACTACATGCTTGCCTCGCTTGTGCTATCCAAAGCGGGCGTACAGCAAAGATTGACCACATCAAACACCTTAATTAAAAATAGAGCGATTGAAATGGATCTCTCTGATGGCCCCTTCAAATCTCTTTCTGGCGGCTGGTGCTTTACACCCTTGTCCGATGAGGCATGCAAAATTGAACTTACACTCGATTTTGTTTTTTCCAGCAGGCTAATGGAAGTTGCTTTTGGAAAAATATTTAATTCATTAGCTAATAATATGGTCAATGCTTTTAGTCAGCGCGCAAAGCAGGTTTACCAATAATGTCGAGTGCTATTAATGTTGAAGTTGTTTATGGCAGGCCAGGTAAACAAAGTTTGCTGAGTCTAAAAGTTGCGTTCAATAGCACTGTTTTACAGGCAATAGAAGCGTCGGGTATAACCAAAATATATAACGAAATTGATTTGCAGGAAAACAAGGTCGGAGTATGGAATCGAACATGCAAGCTATCCGATATTTTACTTGAAGGCGATCGTGTTGAAATTTATCGTCCTTTAGTAGCAGATCCTAAAGAAGTTCGAAAACGCCGCGCTGAAAAAGCTAAAGAAGAGGGCCGGGCAGATAAAGTGACTGGTGGACGCCCGAATCCAATGAAAGCAAATAAAGTAGAAAGCAGTGATTAGCATGAAACTTGCTAATCATGTTTGAGTACAATTATGCACAACAAAATAACAAAATTGAATTAGTATTTTCTTCTTTGTAAGCCAGTCTTTGCTAATATTTTAGCTGAAATTTCTTCTATTGAAAATTTAGTACTATTTAAGAATGGAATTTTTTCTTTTCGATATAAATTTTCAACTTCACGCAATTCCATTCTGCACTGTTGCATCGATGCATAGCGGCTATTAGCTTTGCGTTCAGAACGAATTTGATGCAATCTATTGGCATCAATGGTGAGCCCAAATAGTTTCTTTTGGAACCCTTTCAACGATGCAGGCATTTTTAAAATATCGCCCATGTCATCTTCTGTAAATGGGTAGTTAGCGGCTTTGATTCCATACTGCAGTGCTAAATATAAACTGGTTGGTGTTTTACCAGAACGTGAAACCCCAACCAATATAATATCAGCTTCATGATAATCTTTTAGGTTTGAACCATCGTCATTTGCAAGTGCATAATTCACCGCTTCAATTCGTATGTCGTAAGTTTTTTCATGGATACTGTGGGTGCGATGTTTTTCAGGTTTAGATGGAACCCCAATTACTTTTTCGAGAGGGGCCACAAATTGATCAAGAAAATTATAATTAATACCAACTGATTCACTCATTAATTTCCGAATTTCAAAATTTACCATCGTATAAAATACTAATGGGCGTTGTCCGCTTTGCTCAAAATGCGCTTTAATTTGTTCAAGCACCTGTTCAGCATGTTGTTCTGTTTCAACAAAAGGGATCGTAATATGTTGAAATTCCACTGGGAATAAAGACAGTAAAGCATGCCCGAAAACCTCAGCAGTAATGGCCGTACCATCGGATATATAAAAAGCAGCTCGCACAACATCTCCTTAACATTGTTGTAAATTAATTACGAAATAAAATAAAATTTTACTTAGTATACAGGTCAATTTAGAATCCTTTATGAGGATTGTAAATAGGTAGTTAGTAGTGTGTACTAATGTTCGTAATTAATCATACCTTGCTACAACAAACAGTGACAAAACTTATCGGTAAATAAATCAGCGGGAGGCTTTAGCAGTGCAAGAATTCATACTTTGGTATCAAGAGTTGGGCATGGACGATGTTAGCCGTGTTGGTGGTAAAAACGCGTCATTGGGTGAAATGATATCAAATCTGTCAAATGCTGGAGTTCAAGTTCCAGGTGGATTTGCAACGACATCTCATGCTTTTAATCAGTTTTTAGAACAAAGCGGCGTTGAAACAAAAATTCATGAAATACTGGATGCACTTGATGTAGATGATGTGAATGCGTTGGCTGAAGCGGGTAAAACCATTCGCCAGTGGATTTTAGATACACCGTTTCAAACTGAATTAGAAGACGAAATTAAGTCTGCTTTTGTTAAGCTGCAGGGTGAGATGGGTGATGAAGCGTCATTTGCAGTGCGTTCTTCCGCAACTGCGGAAGATATGCCAGATGCATCGTTTGCAGGCCAGCAAGAGACGTTCCTTAACGTAAAAGGCTACGACTCTGTAATGGTCGCTGTTAAGCATGTTTTTGCTTCATTGTTTAACGACAGAGCTATTTCCTATCGTGTACATCAAGGCTATGATCACAAAGGGGTTGCGTTGTCAGCTGGTATTCAACGCATGGTCCGCAGTGACTTATCTTCTTCAGGCGTTATGTTTAGCATAGACACCGAATCTGGTTTCGAAGACGTTGTTTTCATCACAAGTTCATTTGGCTTAGGTGAAATGGTTGTGCAGGGTGCAGTTAATCCGGATGAGTTTTATGTGCACAAACCTACTTTGAGTAAAGGCAAGCCCGCTATAGTTCGCCGGAATTTAGGTAGTAAATTAATTAAAATGATTTACTCAGAAGACTTAGAGCATGGCAAGCAGGTAGAAATTGTCAATATCGATAAAGCCGATAGCACTCGCTTCTCGCTAACTAATGACGAAGTGATGGAGTTAGCTAAGCAAGCTATTGTTATTGAGAAACATTACAAGCGTCCAATGGATATAGAATGGGCTAAAGACGGTTCGGATGGTAAATTATATATTGTTCAAGCGCGTCCAGAAACTGTTCGTAGTCGCGAGGACATGCAAGTTATAGAGCGTTATCAGCTAAAAGGGAAGGCAACTAAAATCGTTTGTGAAGGCCGAGCTATTGGTCATAAAATCGGTGCCGGTAAAGCAAAAGTACTTAGCTCTATTGCTGAAATGGATAAGATTGAAGCAGGCGATGTGCTTGTTACTGACATGACAGACCCAGATTGGGAACCGATCATGAAAAAGGCATCAGCGATTGTCACAAATCGTGGTGGGCGTACTTGCCACGCGGCTATTATTGCTCGCGAAATGGGAATTCCAGCAGTTGTTGGTTGTGGCAATGCCACCGATAGCATTGCAGCGGGTGACGCAATTACAGTAAGTTGTGCTGAAGGAGACACGGGCTTAATCTATAATCAAGAACTTGATTTTGAAGTTATTACATCACGAGTCGACTCTATGCCCGATTTACCACTGAGCATTATGATGAATGTCGGGAATCCAGACAGAGCATTCGATTTTGCTCGATTACCACATGAAGGCGTTGGTTTAGCTCGTTTAGAATTTATCATCAACCGTATGATTGGCGTGCATCCAAAGGCATTGCTTAACTTTGATGATCAACCAGCAGAACTAAAAGAAGAAATCACTGAAATGATTGCGGGCTATGCATCGCCTGTAGAGTTTTATATAGAGAAATTAGTTGAAGGTATCTCCACTATTGCCGCAGCTTTCTCTCCGAAGAAAGTGATTGTTCGTATGTCAGATTTTAAGTCGAATGAATACTTCAACTTAGTAGGTGGCTACCAATACGAGCCACATGAAGAGAATCCAATGTTAGGTTTCCGCGGAGCGAGTCGTTATATTTCTGAAGATTTCAGAGATTGTTTTGCACTCGAATGTGAAGCAATAAAGCGAGTTCGTAACACAATGGACTTAACCAATGTTGAAATTATGATCCCATTCGTAAGGACATTGGAAGAGGGTGAAAAAGTTATCGAGCTGCTGGCTGAACAAGGGTTAGTTAAAGGTGAGAATGGTTTGCGTGTCATTATGATGTGTGAATTACCTTCAAATGCACTCTTAGCGGATCAATTTCTCGATATATTTGATGGTTTCTCTATTGGTTCTAACGACTTAACTCAGTTAACTTTAGGGCTCGATCGTGACTCAGGTCTTATCGCGCATTTATTTGACGAAAGAAATCCTGCAGTCAAAGCATTGCTAGCGATGGCTATAAAAGCAGCCAAAGCAAGAGGCAAATATGTTGGTATATGTGGACAGGGTCCTTCTGATCACGAGGACTTTGCAGCTTGGTTGGTAGAACAAGGTATCGATTCAGTATCGTTAAATCCAGATACGGTAGTCGAAACTTGGTTATATCTTGCTGAGAAGCATGGTTAACATACGATAGACACAAAAAAGGCTACATATTGTAGCCTTTTTTATTGCACAGAGCTGTTTTAATTTCACCCTCTGGTATCTGTTTTTCAACGTAATTACAGGTGCTTACAAAGATATTTGTTCCTTAAAACCACGTTTATTATTTGTACTTCCGATTCAGTAAAAACAAATCAAGCTTTTTAGCGCTGAGCGTCATTGCACGTTGCACTTTGGTGAGGAAACGTCTGGCAGGATAAAAATCCACACTTAGTAACATTAGGCCACCTAATAAAAATAGTATTGACCCTGGAAGAATAGTGAATATCACACCGCATAATATCAAGATGATACTCGTGAGTATTCTAAATAGTCGCATACCTGTTCTCTTCAATTTTGATTAAAGTACAATGAGTTTGGAGCATAGCGCATTTTCAGATGACCAGGTGTGTCAACATGTTACAAGTTGTGCCTAACCGCATTAACTGAGTTAGCAAACTTGGTAATGAAGTTAGCTTGTAGCTTTCTTCTCTTTCGGCCTGGATGATTTTGTATAACTTTTTAGTTTTCACTACTTTACAGCCCATAGAGCCTTCAACCGCTTTCCTGCCGAGGAATGCAACAGGTGCATAAGGGTGGCGTTTCTTAAATAATTTTTTGAAAAATTTCTTCATATGTAACTCCTAATTGTTTGTTGCCCAAACGCATTGTTTTGCGTCGTATAGTGGCAACAAAGTATATTATCCTCTTGACTAACGTTATCGACAGGTTAAGTATAACCTATATAGGTATTAATTGATATATGTAAATACCAATGATTTTTAAGTGCTTGCAGTATTTACTGGCTTGCACGCAAGTTGCTACTGTTTTAGGTGTCGGATATAGCACGACCTTTCGATCATCAGGCTTATTCCATTAGAAGATAGTCAAATAATAGTTCCAATATTTAGGAATAAGATAAATATAAATCATACATAAACCTACTAGAGCATTTGCTTCGTAGTCTATATACTGTCGAAGCGACTTAAGGAGAGCTCAGTTGACCGAATTAACAGCTATTTTAGATACAAAGCTGACAAAAAAATTACCTATATTAGTGCCAAAAAGTGCTCTACATCAGGATGTACAACAATATATTGTTGAATTAGAAAAATCAGTATTCGCAGGTGATATTGAAGTCAGTTATTCAAGTAGATTAGCTGTTGCAACAGACAATAGTATATATCAACAACTGCCCCAGGCGGTATTGCATCCAAAGTCAACTCAAGATCTCAGTATTATTACTACAGTCGCAAATGCGTGGCCTAAAGTTACCTTTAGCGCAAGAGGAGGGGGAACTGGCACTAATGGCCAATCGCTGACGCCGGGCATTGTAGTGGATACGTCTAGGTATATGAATAAGATATTAACGCACAATATAGAAGAAGGCTGGGTCAAAGTGCAGTCAGGGGTAATAAAAGATGCCCTGAATGACTTTTTAAGACCATATGGTTATTTTTTTTCTCCGGACTTATCAACGAGTAACAGGGCTACCGTGGGCGGAATGATTAGTACCGATGCCTCTGGTCAAGGATCCTTAGTGTACGGCAAGACGAGTGACCATGTGCTCGAGTTGACGTCGGTGTTAGCTAATGGCGATGTTATTGATACAAAACCTATGCAGATGGAAGATGCAAAGCTCAGAGCGCAGAAAAATGACAGTCTTGGCATTATTCTCCAGCAAATTATACAAACCTCAGTGCAAAAGCGTGAACAGATAATTGCTAAATTTCCTCGTTTAAACCGCTTCCTTACTGGTTACGATCTTGAACATGTTTATAATGAAGATAAACAGTTGATTGACGTAAGCAGACTAATTACCGGCGCAGAAGGCTCATTGGCGTTCGTTTCAGAAGCCAAGCTTAATATTACAAAAATTCCTAAATACACTGCGCTAGTCAACGTAAAGTACGATCTCTTTGAGTCTGCATTGCGTCATGCTCCAAGCATGATTGCGGCGCAAGCGACTTCTGTTGAAACCGTCGATAGTACTGTTTTAAATATGGCTCGCGCTGACATTATTTGGCATAGCATTTCTGATTTAATTACTGACGTAGAAAATAAAACAATGCTTGGTCTTAATATGGTTGAGTATAACAGTGATGATCAACAAGAGATCGAAGCTAAAATAGCGATGCTCTCAAAGCGATTGCAAACTGCTGCAGAGTTGGGTACTGACGGAGTTATTGGTTTTCAGGTAACGTATGAGCGAGCAGAAATTAATAAAATTTATGCGATGCGAAAAAAATCAGTTGGCTTGTTAGCCAAAATTAAAGGCATTAAAAAGCCAATCGCATTCGCTGAAGATACTGCGGTTCCGCCTGAGCATTTAGCTGACTTTGCTATGGAGTTTAGAGACTTACTGGATAGTCATGGTTTGAAATATGGTATGTTCGGTCACGTTGATGCCGGTGTATTGCACGTTCGGCCCGCACTCGACTTATGCGACATTGAACAAGAAAAACTAGTTAATCAAATTTCTGACCAAGTGGTTGCGTTAGTCGCTAAGTATGGCGGGCTAATGTGGGGGGAGCATGGTAAAGGCTACCGCAGTGAATATGCGCCTGAATTTTTTGGTGAAGAACTTTTCACAGAACTACGTAAAATAAAATCTGCTTTTGACCCACTAAATAAAATGAATCCCGGTAAAATTTGTACGCCCCTCGACTCATTGGCAATTATGGTTAAGGTGTCCGATACTAAGCGAGCGACGTTTGACCGTACTATTCCCATTGCATTTAAAAATGAATTTGAACCCGCAATGAGCTGCAATGGTAATGGTTTGTGCTTTAATTATGAAACCACCTCGCCAATGTGTCCTTCGAGCAAAATTACGCATGATAGAAGGCATAGTCCGAAGGGTAGGGCAGGATTGATCCGCGAATGGTTGCGCTTGTTAAGTAAAGAAGATGTCGATACATCATCACTCAGTTATCATCAATTCCAAAGCAGTTGGTTAACTAAATTAGGCAATTCAAAGACTAAAAAAGATGACTTCTCACATGAAGTTTTTGAATCTATGAATGGTTGTTTAGCTTGCAAGTCTTGCTCAAGCCAATGCCCGGTTGGTGTAGATGTCCCTGACTTTAGAGCGAAATTTTTATCAATTTACTATCAACGTTATACCAGGCCGTTGAAAGATCATTTTGTTGCCAACGTTGAAATTTTAGCGCCTGCTATGGCTAAGTTCCCGCGTTTTTTTAACTTCTTTTTAGCATCGTCGATTATTAAAATGGGCATTAAAAAAGTCATTGGTTATGTTGATGCACCCTTGTTGTCGTACCCGACACTCGCAAACAGAATTAAAAGCATTGAATGTGCGGTTGACGTTGCAGCTTTAAAGCAACTCAGTGATGCCCACAGAGCAAACTACGTTGTCATAGTTCAAGACCCCTTCACTAGCTTTTATGATGCGCAGTGTGTTGAAAAAATGATGAAAGTGATAAAAATGCTGGGCTATCAACCTGTATTGTTGCCGTTTTCACCTAATGGTAAAGCTCAGCATGTGAAGGGCTTTCTTAAGCGCTTTGAGAATACGGCTAAAACTACCTCTGCTCTTGTAAATACGATTGCTTCTTTGGATCTTACTATGGTTGGTGCAGACGCCTCGTTGGTATTATGTTACCGCGACGAGTATGCAAAAATATTAGGCAACTCAAGAGGTGATTTTACCGTTAATACGTTGACAGAGTGGCTGTCGGTGGTGCCAAGTGAACGCATTTCAGCGCTCGCTACGATAGCTAAAAATAGCAATAAAACTAAGTCTAAGACTCTAGATAGTAACGTGTCTTATAAGTTACTTGCGCATTGCACCGAAAAAACAGCATTACCCAAGACAGAATCACAATGGCAAAGTTTATTTGAATTATTAGGCATGAAGCTTGACATAGTGCCTGTAGGTTGTTGCGGAATGGCTGGGACCTATGGGCATGAAGTTGAGCAATTAGAAAATTCTAAAGGTATATACGATTTGAGCTGGTCACAGCCAGTCAAAATTGCGGTCCAGAACAATAACAAAATATTGGCAACAGGGTACTCATGCAGAAGCCAAGTTAAGCGTTTTGACAGCGAAAGACCACAACATCCGATCGAAGCGATTTTTGATGTACTAACTGACTGAAGCGACAGGAATATGTTTAATATCACGGGAAGTTAACGTAGTTAACTTCCCGCATTATAAATATTATTCGTCAGATTCAACAGTAGACATTGACCGAGTGCCAGTGATGCGAGCAAAGAACGGTGTCTTTGGTATATATGGTTTTTCAACCAAAAGCGCTCTTACATCATTCTCTACGTGAGTGGTTTCTATAACCAAGCTGTATTGTTCGAATGATTCTTTGATAAGCTGCATAGTGATTGCTTTATCAGTTACTAAATCGGTACTTGCATTCATTGTTGCATTTACTGTCCCTGTAAATACGGTTAGTGTCAATATTAGAAATATTGAGTTGCTCTTGAGTTTCATTCTTTTTGCCTTAAGTTATTTTGTTGTGTTTAAGTTGCTTTTGTTAATAATTTATTAATTTGTTGTAAATACTTTATTCCGTTAAAATACAACATCTTACTTCTACTAACACGTCTCGATAATAGGCTAAAAATGTCAAATAATATAATGATAAAAACTTTTCTTAATAATTAGAAAAACTAATGTATAATTTGTAAAAAAATGAGCGGAAATTGGTGATGGCAAAAAGACTACCCCCATTGAATGCCCTGAAAGCCTTTGAAACTGCGGCTAGGCATTTAAGTTTTACAAAAGCCGCTGATGAGCTCTTTGTTACGCAAGCTGCTGTCAGCCATCAAATTAAATCACTAGAGAGTTATTTAACGACAAAATTATTTCTGCGACGTAACAGAAAGTTGTTATTAACAGAGGAAGGCCAGTCCTATTTTATAGAGCTCAAAGATATATTCTCTAACTTGCAAGAAGCAACAGATAGGTTGCTTGCTTTAGGATCGAAAGGTGCAATTACAGTCGCGGCCCCACCGAGTTTCGCAAGTCAGTGGTTAGTTTCTAAAATCAGTCAGTTCTCGATCAGTCATCCCGATATCGATGTTCGTATAAAAGCTGTCGATTTGGACGATGGCTTTTTGGATGAGACAGTAGATGTCGCTATTTACTACGGAAAAGGTAATTGGCCTAGAGTTGATGCTGTTAAACTTCACACTGAATATTTAACCCCTATGTGCTCTCCCTTGCTTTTTCAGCAAGCCAAACCATTAGACACACTTACCGACTTAAAGAAACATGTGCTTTTGCATGATAGCTCAAGGAGTGCATGGAAAAACTGGTTAAAACATTTTGGCGTTAATCAAGTCAACGTTAATCAGGGACCTATGTTTAGTCATACTATGCTAGTTTTGCAAGCAGCGGCACTTGGCCAAGGTATTGCATTGTCTAATGTGCTCCTAGCAAAACCAGAAATTGATTCTGGCCGTTTGATTTGTCCTTTTGAAGAAAGTATAGAGAGTAAAGATGCTTTTTATCTGGTTTGTCATCCAGGGCAAGCAGCGGTAAGTAAAATACAATTATTCACAGATTGGATGCTAGAACAAGTGGAAGACGAACATGGGTAATATCACCGGAAAGCGACAAACAAAGGCGGATGAAATTGCGAATAAACACAAGCCAATAAGTGCTTTTACAATGACGCCAGAGACAAAAACAAGTGTTTTTATTGGTGCATTATATTTGTTCTTAGGTGTATTGCTGGGTGCATTTGCCGCGCATGGCCTTAAAAACACATTGAGTGAATATCAAATGGATATTTTGCAAACTGGCGTTAAGTATCAACTTATCCATGGCGTTGGTTTATTGATGCTCGGCGTATTGTACTCGCTGTATCAAAAACGTTTGTTTTATATTGCGATTATTTGCGTTGCCATTGGGGTTTTCTTTTTCTCTTTTTCTTTGTACGCAATCGCCTTTTTAGGCGTTTCGGCATTGGGAATAATCACCCCAATTGGTGGTGTCTTTATGATTTTAGGATGGTTGCTTACAATGTACGCCGTGGTTAGGAAGTAAAGCATGAATTTGAGCGTATTTAATAAAAGTAACAAGATAGATACTAAATCTATGTTATTTTATTGCCGAGAAGGCTATGAAGCCGATCTTGGTGCAGAGCTGGAACATTTATCAGCAAGTCAGAATCTGTATGGGTATAGTCAATTTGTGCGAAATAGTGCAATGGTTCAATTTCACTTTTATGAAGCGCTCAGTGCTCATGCTCAGTTTGCCAGCTTTGCGCTAAGTGAATGTATTTTTGCTAGGCAGCGTCTTTGTGTTATTGGCAATGTTGAATTAGCTGATACCAGCGACCGGATTACAACTATTCTTAATTATTTAAAAAACCACACAGAACTAAGCAAGCAATGCTTGGGTGATATATTCGTTGAACACGCTGATAATGAAAAAGGTAAGGAGGTAGCGAAGTTTTGCAAAAAATTCACAGTTCCTATGCGTCAAATGCTCCGAAGGGAAGGGTTGTTGACTGGCAAACCGCATTCTGGTTTGCCTTTTATTCATTTAGTTTTCTCTGATAGCAGCGAGTGTATGGTTGCTTTTTCTTATCCTAAAAATCGTCATTCGCAACCGCTAGGTATTACTCGTCTTAAATTCCCAGCCGAAGCGCCGAGTCGCTCAACGCTCAAGCTGGAAGAGGCGATTCAATTATTTTTGAACCCAAATCAACAAAGTGTCTGCTTGCAAAAAGGCATGACTGCAGTTGATCTTGGTGCTTGCCCTGGTGGTTGGACATACCAGCTGGTTTCACGGGGGATCCATGTAGAAGCGATTGATAATGGTGCCATGGCTGAATCATTAATGGCAACAGGATTAGTTAAATACCAAGCTGCTGATGGTTTTAAATACAAACCGTTGGACGGTCATGTAGATTGGTTAGTATGCGATATGATTGAAAAGCCCGAACGTGTTGCGCAATTAATGACAGATTGGCTATGTAGTCGCAAGGCCACGAGTACGATTTTCAACCTGAAATTACCAATGAAACAGCGTTTTCAAACCGTCAAAGCATTAATATCGACGATTATTGATACTTTGAATGAACGGCAGATCAAACATAAATTAAGTGCTAAACATCTTTATCACGACAGAGATGAAGTTACCATAATAATACTGACTGGTTCACATTTACTCTAATAGATTCATGTTGTTAAGTTATATTGTGTACGGTTATTGCGGGTTTTATTAGCGATTGTTTACGATGTTTTTTAATTCTTTTTAAAGAATACACTGAAAACAGTGTAATTCGTCCGTAATAATCTATATAATCCGCCCCGATTTTTTAGAACCTATAAAGTGGAAACATGACCGATTTAGCACACTACAGAAACATAGGTATTTTTGCTCACGTTGACGCGGGTAAAACGACCACAACAGAACGAATTTTGAAACTTACCGGTAAAATCCATAAAACCGGCGAAGTTCATGATGGTGAATCAACCACGGACTTCATGGAACAAGAAGCAGAGCGCGGTATTACTATTCAGTCTGCTGCGACTACATGTTTCTGGAAAGATCACCGCATGAACATCATCGATACTCCTGGACACGTTGACTTTAGAGTTGAAGTTTACCG
>JAWUVZ010000113.1:0-7192 GCA_034112105.1 Glaciecola sp.
AGAGATGTCGCTGCCCAGTTATTAGACGTTTATGCTAAACGAGCTGCCAACCCAGGTTTTGCATACCCTATTGAATGGAGCGAATATAGAACATTTCAAGACAGCTTTCCTTTTGAGGAAACCGTGGACCAAGACACCGCTATTAACGCAGTGCTGCAAGACATGGGTAGTGGGAATGCGATGGACAGACTCGTTTGTGGCGACGTCGGTTTCGGTAAAACCGAAGTTGCTATGCGTGCCGCATTCATTGCAGCATCCAGTGGTAAACAAGTCGCCATTTTGGTACCTACAACACTTTTAGCACAACAGCATTATGAAAACTTTAAGGATCGCTTTGCACAATGGCCCTTCAAAATCGAAGTTATTTCTCGATTTGGCAGCGCAAAAGAACAAAAAGCAGTTATTGATGACCTTGCTAATGGACAAGGCGACATCGTTATTGGCACGCATAAACTATTGCAAGATGATGTAAAATTTAAAGACTTAGGGCTTGTTATTATTGATGAAGAACATCGCTTTGGTGTTCGTCAAAAAGAAAAATTTAAAGCATTACGAGCCGACGTTGATATTCTTACTCTTACCGCTACGCCTATTCCTCGAACCTTGAATATGGCATTAAGTGGCATGCGTGATTTATCGATTATTGCTACGCCGCCGGCAAAGCGACTTGCTATAAAAACATTTGTGCAAGTGCGCCACACTGACATTATTCGTGAAGCCATCATGCGAGAGATATTGCGTGGTGGACAAGTTTACTTCTTGCATAATGAAGTTAAAACTATCGAACAAACCGCGCGCGAGATTGAGGAAATCATCCCTGAAGCCCGGATCGCGATTGGCCATGGTCAGATGCGTGAACGCGAACTAGAAAATGTGATGAATGACTTTTATCATCAGCGCTATAACGTATTAGTCTGTACCACTATTGTCGAGACAGGTATTGATGTGCCGACAGCAAATACAATCATTATGGATAGGGCTGACCATTTAGGCTTAGCGCAACTGCATCAATTGCGCGGCCGCGTGGGTCGTTCTCATCATCAAGCTTATGCCTATTTATTAACACCGCATCCAAAGCGAATGACTAAAGACGCAGCAAAGCGTCTAGAAGCGATCGCCTCTCTTGAGGATCTTGGCGCAGGGTTTGCGTTAGCAACACACGATCTAGAGATCCGTGGTGCTGGAGAGTTGCTGGGAGACGACCAATCAGGACAAATCAATACGATTGGTTTTAGTCTGTATATGGAAATGTTAGAACAGGCTGTTGAAGCACTCAAAGAAGGCAAAGAGCCGTCATTAGACGACGTTCTCGCTGCACAGACTGAAGTTGATTTGCGCATACCTGCCCTGCTTCCTGATAACTATATAGGTGATGTTAATACACGATTATCACTTTATAAGAAATTAGCAGGATGCAAAAATCAAAATGAAATTGACGAATATCAAATCGAGTTAATAGACCGCTTTGGTCTACTACCAGATAGCGCTAAGAACTTAGTTAAGCAATCAGGTCTGAAACTAAAGGCACAAAAAGTCGGTATTCGAAAGATTGAAACGACTCAGGCAGGTGGGCTTATTGAGTTTGAGCAAACGACTAAAATAGATCCCAGTTTCTTAATACAGCTTATCCAAAAATATCCGAGTCTATATAAGTTTGAAGGCCCTTTGAAGCTAAGATTCATGAAAAAGCTCGACAGTGCAGCGCAAAAATTGGATCATGTGCGTGATTTACTCGATAAATTTTTAAAGGAATGCCATGCAAGCTAGAGCCTCACTGCTGAGTCTTTTCGTTAGTTGCGCCGATGATTCAGCGCGCAAGGTGATTACGGGTGTAAGATGTGCTGTTAGCTCATTGGCTGGTATGAAACCAAATTTAACGATAATCACAGCCACTGGAACTGCATTGGTCTTGCTTTCAACGCCAATGCAAGCCCTATCGCAAGAAGAAGAGGATTGGTGGTTTGACGTAGAAGTTATTGCATTTAAGCGCAACACTGCGAACACGGTACTTGAAGAAGATTTTAGCTATATAACCCATGAAGTATCGTCAACAAAAGCAATTGACCTCATTAGTCTTCCTTTATACCGCAGAGCTAATCCGTTACTTAACTTACAACGAATGCTTTATGAGTGCTCATCCAACTCAGCATTATATCAATCAAATTTACCTTTTTTAGATAAAATCGATAGCATTAATTTAGTTGATTATGATTATGTTACCGTTGATTTTTCTAATAAATACAACCTATTTACGCCTCTAATGAACAGTGAAGAACGCTTTCGTATTTTATTGGATGCACAGAACTGCAGTAAGCAAAAACAGGCAATTGCAAGTTCGTTGTTAATGGTTCGTAGTACAAGTAAAATCCCCGTTTACTTGCAGCAACCTAGCATTAGCATCACTGAAAATGCGCACTTGCTAGATGACAATCAACTGACACTCATCGATTATGCAAAAAAGTTATTTGGACAGCGCGATATTCATGCGTTAAGCCACATAGCCTGGCGCCAAGCAGTATTTTTTGGAGAAGAAAATTCGGTATTTTATCGCGTATTTGCGGGTGATAAACTGAAACTCCCAGAACAATTAATATTATCATATGAGACTTTAAAGCAAAAATATGACCCTGAAATAAAAAGTATTATCGATCAAAACTCCAAGACATTTTTTGCTGAGTTAACGCAACAATTGAATGAAGCAAATCCTGTCAATTGGGAAAGTAGAGCGATTAATAAAGAAAGTGAATTAACTGACTCAGCTTCCATAGATGATGTGTGGGAAATCGACGGTAAAGTAAAAGTTTATTTGAAGTATATAAATCGAGTCCCCTATTTACATATTGAGTCAGAATTTGAATTTCATGAATTAGAACTTAATAGTTTTGGCGAAGCTGAAATTAAACAATATCCGTTTAAGCAACGTAGACGTGTAATAAGTAAGCAAATTCACTATTTTGATCATCCCAAAATGGGAATTATTATTAGACTACAGCGCTATGAAAAGCCCAAAGAAGAAGACAATGAAGATATACACTAAAACTGGTGACAAGGGCACAACGCAGGTGTATACCTCGGAAGTGCTTCGTTTGGATAAGAATGATGCTATTTTAGAATGTTATGGCTCAATCGATGAGTTGAATAGCCATATAGGGTTATTGAGTGCATTGATGAGTAATATAGACGCCGACATCAATGATGCAAATAGTCTTAGTCCAACCTTTATGTTCGATATTCAAAAAACGTTATTCAGTATTGGTTTTGCTATATCGGACAAGCCACAAATTGATGAGAATGCAACACAAGTACTAGAGGATGCGATTGATAAACTGCAGCAAGAATTGCCAATGCAAACAAAGTTTATCTTGCCAGGAGGAAGCCAGTTGGCCGCCCAAGCCCATATATGTAGGACTGTTGCAAGAAGAGCCGAGAGAACAATTGTCAGCGTATCGCAACAACGCAAGGTACCGGCTATATGTATACAATATTTAAACCGCTTATCCGACTATTTTTTTGTTGCTGCTAGAGCATTCAATTGTAGAGCTCAAATTGCTGATATCGAAGTATAGGCAAAATCCACTCCTGCTGGTCCTGCCTGCAGGTTTTCTTTGCTTCTAACCTAACCTAACTTAACAGTTGACCTTAAGAGAACTGTTCATTGGCTAAATTAATTAGCCTGACACTGGCTAGATAAGTCGCTTGTATTTGTTGTTGATTCGGTGTCGCTTGACGCGGTTCCTTTTGAAGTAAGTTCAGCCATTTTTGACTATAAACCTTTTTTTGACTCAGTCCATCTAACACTTTTTCTGCTTCGCAAGGTGCATTGCAAACCAATACCATATCGCAACCAGCCTCTATGGCGTACTCAGCGCGATCAGTTACACTTCCTGCAATACTCGCCGCCTGCATTGACAAATCATCTGAAAATACGACACCTTCAAAGCCAAGTTCTTTACGCAAAATTTGTTTTATCCAAATTGATGAGAATCCTGCTGGCTTGCTATCTACACTAGGATATATCACGTGTGCTGGCATCACTGCATCTATCTTTTTTTCACTAATCAGCTGTTTAAACACTCTCATATCTTGCTCATAGATTTCATTAAAACTACGTCTATCAACAGGCATAGCGATATGACTATCTTCAGCTACTGAGCCATGACCCGGAAAGTGTTTACCCGTACTTTTCATACCAGCTGTTTGCATACCTTTAATATATGCACCACTTAAACGAATGACCTGATCAGGCTCAGACGAGAATGCCCTACTTCCTATAACTTCGCTAACCCCGTTAAGGTCGAGAACGGGTGCAAAACTAATATCAAGTCCTAATTGAAGTAACTCATAAGCCATACAAAACCCCATCGCTTGTGCTAAGTCGAGTTGGATATTTTGCGATACTTCAAATCTTTCAATGTTTGCCATAGCTGGAATTTGGGTGAAACCGTCTCTGAAACGCTGAACTCTCCCACCTTCATGATCAACGGAAATAAGAAAAGGCTTGTTTACAGTGCGCCTGATGTCTTTAATCAACGCCGATAATTGCGACCTTTCAGCATAGTTACGGCTAAATAATATTAAACCACCACACAGAGGGTGTTGTAATATTTCACGCTCAACAGGGCTCAGTTCAAAACTGTGCACATCAAGAATAACAGGTGACATAGTGTTCCTTTTTAATAATTTCCTATGCATTGTTTTTAAACAACGCTGGGGATAAAACTTGAAAGCTAAGTAGGTTTGACTTAGCCTTACCCATAATAAAGGTTAAACATAAAAAGAAAAACAAATGAAGTTAATCAAACCTATACTCTTTACTATATTTTCTCTCGCACTAGTTATTTTCATCGTTGTCTATTCTATTTTACGCGCCAGTTTACCTTCGCTCGATCATAAATTCTCAACTGAATGGGTTGAAAGTAGCACAACTATCGAAAGAGATAGTATTGGAGTGGCGAAAATTTCCGCTCAGTCACCATCCGATGCCGTTTTCGCGTTGGGTTATGTACATGGACAGGACCGCTTATTTCAAATGGATTTACTTCGTCGCAGTGCTGCTGGCGAACTATCCGAAATTGTAGGCGACATTGCAATTGATATCGACAAGAAAGCTCGCTTTCATCAATTTCGACAACGTGCCCGCAAAGCGATTACCAATTTACCAGAAGAACAAAAAAGCTTGCTTGAAAGCTATGCAAGAGGCGTTAATTTAGCAGCTAGCGAATATATAGCAAAGCCTTTTGAGTACTTGCTGACGCGAACTGAGTTTACAGAATGGCTTCCTGAAGATAGCTTGCTGGTGAGTTACAGTATGTACCTTGATCTGCAAGGAGGTCAGGTAGAAAGAGATCTAGTAAACACTTTCCTTGTAGATAAATTTGGTTATGGTTTGCTAGACTTCTTCAATATGCAAAGCCCCTATCAAGCAGCATTAGATGGCAGTATTCTTGGTGGTCAGAAACCCGAAATTCCTAGTTTAAATATCGATTTAAGCAAACTAAAAAAAAATACAGATATCAGCGATGGCCTACTCTCTTTCAATAGTATTGCCGAACCTTTGGATATTGGCAGTAACAATTGGGCCGTCACTGGAGCGCTAACAGATTCTGAAAGTGCGATGGTTAGCGATGATATGCACTTAGGTTTGCGTGTACCACCAATTTGGTATCGTGCACAGTTAAATTACATTTCAAAAGGAAAAGAGACAACCATAACTGGCGTTTCTTTGCCAGGTACACCCATCATTATTGTTGGTTCTAACGGCCACGTTTCGTGGGGATTCACAAATGCAAACCTCGATAATGTCGATTGGATAAGGCTTAAAGATGAAACTAAAACCGAGATTGTTAGCGAAGTAATCACGTTAAAAGATGGAGAAGAAGTACTTAAAATAGAAATGAGTCAATATGGACCAGTACGAACAATGGATGATGAACGTTACGCTCTGGTATGGGTTGCCCATCAGGATTATGCGGTAAATATGTCAATAATGGAAATGGCGAAGGCTCAAAGCCTAGAAGAAGCCTTTGCTATTGCAGACAAAGTTCGCATTCCAGTGCAAAACTTGATGCTTGGAGACGCACAAGGTAATGCAGGCTGGCGTCCTATTGGAGCTGTAACCGCTAGGAAAACCCCTAGTCTATTCGCAATTGATGAAGACGATTATTCGGACCTTTGGTTGCAACAGGAGCCAAATCTACCGACTCATATTAATCCGAGCCATGGTCGTCTATGGACAGCAAATGCCAGAGTTATTTCAGCAGATGACTTTCCTCGATATGGTGATGGTGGTTATGCCATTGGTGCTAGAGGCTTACAAATTAGAGATCGCTTGTTTGAGAAGGAAAGCTTTACCGAACAGGATTTCTATTCAATACAAATGGACAATGAAGCTCGTTTTATTATGCCATGGCATATGAAACTAATTAACGTATTACGCAAGAATCCGCTGTTATATGCAAAAGATATCGACATACTAAATCAATGGAAAAACTGCGCATGCGCAGAGTCAATTGGTTATACCCTTACTCGCCGTTATCGCTCAACAATTATTAATTCTTTATTAGCTCCCATTTACGATGCAATGCCAGACGCTGATCGTTCATTGGCGAGTGCCTTGAGAGGGATTGAACCCGCTATTTGGATGTTATTAGACACAGAAGCAGTTGATTGGTTACCCAATGAGTTCTCTTCTTACGACAATTTTCTGCTCGCTAGCTATACCAGTACAAAAACAGAATTAATTAAACAATATGATGCTAATCCTCAGACACTAGAAGGACTTGAATGGGGCAATGTAAATAAATTAAAAATACAACATCCATTTGCTAGTCAGTTAGGCCCATTCGCAGGTCTACTAAACATGCCCGAAGTTGACGGATTTGGTGATAGTTTTATGCCCGCGGTGCAGTTATCCAAATTTGGCGCGTCACAACGATTAATTGTTCGCCCTGGAAATGAGGATAAAGGCATATTAACAGTGCCCGGAGGACAATCTGGACACCCGCTATCTGAGTTTTATAGCGCTGGCTTTATGGCATATGCACAAGGGAAGAACACACCACTGCTGCCAAGTGAAACGCAGCATGTAATTACTATTTCACCAAAAGTGGCTAGCAATCCCTGATTTTTTAACTAATTTTGTAGCGTCTCGAGCCGACCACTATTAATCATATAGTCTTTCCATTGCGCCCTC
>JAWUVZ010000114.1:0-20770 GCA_034112105.1 Glaciecola sp.
CAGTCCACAGTATTTCTACTTTGACGTTTTCATGAAAATTTGCTGGTTTCGCGCCGGTAGATTTACGATGCATTACCATCGAATAAAACATAACACTAAACACTAATACACCGATAACTACGCAGATCCAAAACATCAACATATGTAAGTCATAGACTTCCAAACTAATGTCGCTGACACCGGGCCGCATGTTGAGGTCTGAACGCTCTGCGGCGCTTGTCGCTATAGCTGAATTGCTAAACGCTAACATTACACCAATAAGCAATGTGGATATTCGATTCACTCTGATACTCCTCTCCAATCTTCTTCGTCAAGTTGTTAATTTTTACCAACCAATATGAAGTTTTCGTTTAGTTTGTTATTTTTATGTAAATCAGCTTGTAATGATTAAACAAAGAGCCTTCATAGTCTAGAGTTTTCTTAAAATTAGGTGGAATATCTTAATAGCGATTAATTTTTAAGCGTTACATTTACGCTTTTTTAACCTTTGGTCTAATTTAAGTTCATTGATTACTGAACTAAACAGCTTTATGGACAAGAAAATCAGCCAATGGCCATTGCAGAGGTAATTAAAACAGGTAGACGTAATAAATTAGCCATCGACTTTAAACCAAAAAAGCCGTTGTATATTGTTATACAACGGCTTTTTTATTTTTGCAGTGCTAATTTAATCCAATGTTACATCCAATTTGAATTTCGAATAACACCTACAGCAATACCTTCAATATTAAAAGGCTGCGACGCTAAATCAACTTTGATAGGCGAGAACGCTTCGTTTTCTGCATGCAATAGCACTTGGCTACCGCGTTTTTCAAAACGCTTTACGGTAACGTCGTCATCTACTCGGGCTACAACCACTTGACCGTTGTGCACGTCAGTTGTGCGGTGCACGGCAAGAATATCGCCATCCATGATACCAATATCTTTCATACTCATACCCTCGACTCTGAGCAAAAAATCGGCGTTAGGCTTGAATAAATTAGGGTCAATTTTGTAATGACATTCGACGTGTTCGGTTGCCAATATCGGTTCACCGGCAGCAACACGGCCAATCAACGGCAAACCTTCTTCCGCCTCATCGTCCAAAGCACAATTCAGTCTAATGCCACGCGACGTGCCTGGAATAATATCAATCACGCCTTTCTTAGCGAGTGCTTTTAAATGTTCTTCCGCGGCATTAGCCGACTTAAAACCTAAGTGACGCGCTATTTCAGCACGAGTGGGCGGCATGCCCGAATCGATCATAGTGCTCTTAATAAGGTCGAGTACTTCTTGTTGCCTGGGAGTTAGTGGACGCATAAACAGCCTGTTTTTCTATACAGTTAATCGTAAGTATATACAGGAAAAGGTAAATGGCAACGATCAAATCACTATTTGTTCAAAAACAACTCTGGAACAAAAAATAATACATAGAATCATGATTTGTATATAAACGAACTAAAGCAATGTTCAACTGTCATGTTATTATTATGACGTATTGATTTTTATCAGGAAGACTTCATGAGTGGCGCACGCGCATTTTTTCGTCAAATAGTAACTTTGCCTATTCGTTGGCTCATATCGGTTAACAGCGTTCCCGCGAATATCGAAGCTGAATTAGGTATAGATAAAAAGAAACCGCTCTTGTACTTGATTCAAACAGAGTCCATCACGGATTTAGTTGCTTTGCAAAAGTCGGCTGCAGGTTTAGGCCTGCCTGATCCAACAACATCAATCGAGTTCTTGGGAGAAGAACACAAACGTTGCTACTTTTTAACTCGACCTCAAAGCTTACTTTCAAGAAAAGTTAAGAAGACCGCAATTGAAGACGTTTTCACCAACATGTTTCATTTGCATCGTGAAAACCCTGAACTTGATTTGCAAGTTGTCCCTGTTTTTATATCTTGGGGCAGGTCGGCCAGTAAAAAGTCCTCAGGCTTCGCTCAGCTTTTAGCGGACAGAGCATCTCCTAGTTGGTTAAGAAAACTCCTCATTGTTATATTTTTGGGACGTGACAATGTGGTCAGTTACAGTAAAGCAGTATCGACAAAACAGATGGGGCAACTACATGGTTCCAACCAGAGAATATCCCAAAAATTAGTACGAGTAGCGAGGACTCACTTTCAACGTAAACGCCAAGTATTGAACGGCCCAACACTTTTAGAACGTTCAACCTTATATAACTCTTTGTTAGGCTCCGAATCAGTTAAACGAGCTATGACTGACACCATGCGCCAAAAAAACATTAATGCTCAAGAGGCTAAAAAACTGGCCATAGGGTATATCGATGAAATTGCCGCGGACTATCGCGTTGGTCTAATTCGAATAAGCGAACGCATATTAGGGCGCATTTGGAATAAAATATATAACGGTATACATGTCGGCCATGCTTATCGAGTTCGTGAGCTTGCCCAAAACGGTCATGAAATAATTTACGTGCCTTGTCATCGCTCGCACATGGATTACCTGTTGTTAACCTACGTTATTCACCACGAAGGTTTGGTAACACCGCATATTGCAGCGGGTATAAATTTGAACTTTTGGCCAGTCGGTAAAATATTCAGGCGCTGTGGTGCATTTTTTCTACGCCGCAGTTTTGCGGGTAATAAACTCTACACCGCGACCTTTAGAGAATACTTATAGCTACTATTTAACAAAGGATATTCAGTTAAGTATTACCCTGAGGGCGGACGCTCAAGGACGGGCCGTTTACTTCCTCCGAAAACCGGTATGTTAGCAATGACTCTGCAAGCCGCGCTCAAAGGAATTAACCGCCCTGTCTCTATTGTACCGGTTTACATAGGTTACGAGCATGTGATGGAAGTAAAAAGCTACCAGAAAGAGCTCAAAGGGAAGACTAAGAAAAAAGAGTCACCAACTCAGGTATTTTCCGCTATTCGTAAACTCAAGAACTATGGTCATGGTTTCGTTAACTTTGGCGAGCCATTGCAAATTAATCAGTTCTTGGACAAGAACGTAGAAAATTGGCGCGAAACAACGCCGGATGATCCAGATAAGAAACCGGCTTGGTTGACACCTGTGGTGAACAAACTTGCTGATGTCATTATGACCCGAATTAACCGAGCAGCGGCTTTGAACGGGACTGCGTTGGTTGCGTTGTGCTTGCTATCATCTAAAACTCACATTATGAGTGAGTCAGAACTGACCAGAGCGCTCAAAGATTATTTGGCATTATTGTCAAAAGTCCCTTTTAGTGATGACTTTACGCTACCAGAAGAAGACGCTGAAGAAATGGTGCAAACAACATTGGCACTCAATCGATTCGAGCAGTCGACAGACCAATACGGAAAATTAGTGGCCGCCAAAGAAGGTAATGCGGCATTACTGACTTACTACCGAAACAATATTTTGCACGTCTTCGCCTTACCTAGTTTGATCGTAGCTGTGATTTTTAATCACAAGAAGACGGAGAAGTCAGCAGTCATTGACATGGTTACCAAGCTTTATCCTTTGTTGAAACGCGAATTCTTTTTGCATTATTCGCTGGCGGAGGCGCTAGAGCAAGCCGAAGCGCTTATTGCGCAAATGCAAGAGCAGGGGTTGTTGATGCAAAACGGTGACTTTTTATCACCTCCCTCGTCGAGTGACGACGGTTTCCATTCTGCTTGGTTATTGAGTCGTGCGATGCAAGAAACATGGCAACGCTATGCTGTCGTCTTAAGAGTATTAGAAAAAGAAAAAACGATCGCCCGCTCACATTTAGAGAAGCAAAGCTGTCTTATTGCCGAGCGTCTTTCCACCCTCTACGGTATGAGCTCCCCTGAGTTCTATGATAAAAATGTACTGGGCTCGTTTGTGAATGCACTGCGCGAAAACAAATTGCTAAACACCCTCGACAGCGGAACCTTAGAGTTTTCAGAAGACAGCTTGGCGCTAAAAAAAGCGATAATGGAATTAGTTTGGCCTGAAATAGCTCAGCATTTAGAAAGAATCTAACAGCGAGGGCAGATTAGTTCTGCCCTGATAAAAATAAGCGATATGCGGGATTGTCTCGATGTTCATGCATATCAAAACCGAGTTCGCTCACGTGCAAGTCAAATAATGCTCGCTTGTTGTCATCAATATCAAAACCAGCTAAAACTAAACCTTCAGCCGCACCATGATTGCGATAGTGAAACAGAGTGATGTTCCATTGTTCACCTAATTTTGTTAAAAAGTGCATTAGCGCACCGGGATATTCAGGGAAGGCAAAAGAGAATATATGTTCGTTAATAGGCTCTTGAGGCTTACCACCGACCATATGTCTAACGTGTAGCTTTGCCAACTCGTTATCCGACATATCGAAACAGTCATAGCCATTTTTATTTAGTCGCTTTAACAGTGCTTGGAGTTCTGTCATGCCGCGCTTTAACTTAACGCCAACAAAAATATGTGCGTTGTCACTTTTTGCGTAGCGATAATTGAATTCGGTTATTGTTATACCGCCTAACATTGCACAAAAAGCCTTGAAGGAGCCTTTTGCTTCGGGGATTTTCACAGCAAAAACAGCCTCTTTTTGCTCACCTAATTCACAGCGTTCCGATACATATCGTAGTGTATGAAAATTAATGTTCGCACCGCACAAGACACCCCCAATCACCGCACCTTGGAGCTTATATTGCTTGGTGTATTTGCGAATACCTGCTACCGACAAAGCGCCTGCGGGTTCAGCTATAACCCGCGTATCATCAAAGATATCTTTAATTGCGGTACAAATTTCATCATTGGTTACGGTAATTACATCATCTAAATATTCTTGGCATAATCTAAATGTTTCACTACCAATAGTTTTTACCGCGACACCATCTGCAAAAATCCCGACGGTAGGTAAAGTAACCGGAGCGCCCTTTTCCATCGCCGCGATTAAACACGCAGACTCAACTGACTCCACACCAATAATTTTAATATCAGGGCGTAACTGTTTTATGTAAAGAGCAATTCCAGCGGCCAAACCCCCACCACCGACCGCCACAAATATGTATTCCAGATTGGGGTTTTGCTCAAGCATTTCCTTCGCTATAGTTCCCTGTCCTGCAATAACATCCGGATGATCAAAAGGTGGGATCATGGAAAAACCATTTTCAGCACATAGCTTTTTAGCTAGGTCACTAGCCTGATCAAAACTCGTGCCCGACTGCACTACCGTGACATTGTTACCGCCAAAACGTTTTACCGCCTCAACTTTAATATCGGGAGTCGTTTCGGGCATTATAATGGTTGCTTTAATATTTAACTTTTTTGCAGCATAAGCAACACCTTGCGCATGATTACCAGCTGAAGCAGCAACAATTCCAGCCGCCTTTTGTTCGTCACTGAGTTGGCGAATACAGTTATACGCTCCGCGAATTTTGAACGATTTGACCGGCTGTTGGTCCTCCCGCTTCAAATAGACTTTGTTTTTAAGCTCCATGGATAGGCTAGCGAGGTAATCTAGGTCTGAATTTATAGCCGCTTCATAAACTGGAGCGCACAATATTTTAGTTAAATATTGATAGGGCGACATTTTTCCCGTGACTATTGGAGCACTTGAACCTGCGTTATTCATATTTACGTTACTTGACGACATTATTAATCCAATTTTGATTGCTCTCGCACAGTGGCTTTTGTGGTGCTGCTAACTTGTCATTTTTTATCAAAGCCAAGTTCGACCTCTGTGCGTTAAAACTTGTATGTTGTTTGCTAACCGACTCAATCCATCACTTTTGCAAGCTTATTTGTGGACCTAAGGCAAGGTAACAGTTAAAAAATAAGGGCGTTGAAAACGAAAAAACCCTCTTCAATTGAGGGTTTTGTGGATTCGGAGAATACACTGCTCCCTCGCTCAACCATCTGCATTACACATTTCTTGTGCATGTCGAAGTTGCGAAGATGCTTGAAAATTGTTGATTCATATTGTCGTCACGTTCTCAATGTGCCTCAATTCATAGTGCTTCGCAAGCACTTCTTGAAAATACTCTCATAAAGGACAGCTGCTTTTAGTACGTCCATCAAATACGCTATGGCAATTAAAATCAATAGGATTTAACGCATGTCTTTATCTATCGTTTACACTCGCGCAAATTTAGGTGTTGAAGCGCCCCTAGTGACAATTGAGGTACATTTATCGAATGGATTACCCGCGTTTAACTTAGTGGGATTGCCTGAAACCACGGTAAAAGAATCGCGAGACCGAGTGCGCAGCGCTATCATTAACTCTGATTTTGAATTCCCGTCAAAAAGAATCACGGTGAATATGGCGCCAGCGGACCTGCCAAAAGGGGGCAGTCGCTTTGACTTAGCCATCGCTATTGGTATTATTGCCGCTAGTGAACAACTCAAAAGAGTCGATTTAACTCAATACGAATTTGTCGGTGAGTTAGCATTGTCCGGTAACCTACGCCCAATACAAGGTGCCTTGCCGATGGCGTTTGCAGCTTCCAAATCAAACCGGCAATTGGTGCTACCAAAAAGTAATGGCGATGAAGCGAGCCTGGTTAGTTCAGCACAAATTATCGCGGCAAATTCACTCACTGAGGTCTACTTGCACTTATGCAACAAACGTAAAATAGCGTCCCACATAACTACGAAAGCAAAAGTGACCCCCTCTACCTACGGCGACATGTCTGAAATTGTTGAGCAACAGCACGCCAAACGGGCGTTAGAAATTGCAGCTGCGGGAGCTCACAACATCTTGTTCTTTGGACCCGCAGGCACAGGAAAAAGCATGTTAGCCAATAGATTACTATCTATTATGCCCGAGCTGGATGAGGAATCGGCTTTGACGTCAGCCTCCATTCGTTCAATTTCGGGTGATATAATTTGCCCATCTACTTGGCGTAATCGCGCATTTAGACAACCACATCATACCTGTTCAGCTATTGCACTTGTGGGCGGCGGCAGCTATCCAAAGCCCGGAGAAATTTCACTAGCACACAAAGGTGTTTTATTTTTAGATGAGTTGCCTGAGTTCGGAAGACACATACTAGATGTGTTGCGCGAGCCGATGGAAACCGGGGAAATTAACATTTCACGTGCAGCGCAAAAAGTCGTTTATCCAGCTGATTTTCAATTGGTCTGCGCAATGAATCCAAGTCCAACTGGCGATATAGATGACCAACGCGCCAACCCCGATCAAGTACTTAGGTATTTGAATAGAATTTCTGGTCCTTTTCTCGACCGTATCGATTTACAAGTTAATGTACCCAAAATTGACTTGAGCAAAGCGCTAAAAATAAAGCACCAACGCAACTCTGTCCTCGAGGTTTCGCAAAAGATTACAGGACCTAATATTCACCTAATTAAATTGGCCGCCAATTCGCAACTCAACTCATCTGTTGACCGCCACGATGTTAATTTACGACGCGCCAGCACTCATGCTAATAGCCCGCACTCAGAACAATCGAGTAACAAACAGAGGAGTCCCACTGCCGCGCAATTAGTTAATAATGAAATAGAGACGAGCGAAATTGTGAAACGTCGGGTGATCGCAGCACAACAGCGCCAGTTGGAGCGCCAAGGTAAGTTGAACAAAAGCCTAAGTGGTAAGGAGATTGAGCAGTATTGTCCATTGAGTGAAACTGAAAGCTTATTTTTGAGTAAGGCGATGCAAAGTATGAATTTGTCGATGCGTGCCTATCACCGCACAATGCGAGTAGCGCGAACCATTGCTGACTTAGACTGTGTTGAACGTGTGAATCAACAACATTTGGCCGAAGCCTTAAGTTTTAGGGGCTTTGACCGCATGTTAAATGAACTCACTGAATAAACTAAGTACTCTGAGGCGCTTGAAAAATCGCTTCTATCTGCATGTCAAAAAGCTTTGCAGCTTTAAATGCAAGAGACAAACTAGGGTCGTACTTACCTTTTTCTATTGCAATAATGGTTTGCCGCGAAACATCCAATTCTGCGGCAAGGTCGGCCTGAGTCCAATCGCGTTCAGCTCTCAATACTTTAAAGCGATTTTTCATGAATACTTCCTATGTGCCAGGACCATGCCAACAGCATACGAAATACCCATCACAAAAAGTACGCCTGAAGGGTTTGGCTGAAATTCAACTAAGCGGATTGATTCTAGCAAACCATATACCGCACCAAAAATCATACTAACCCCCAACGACATGGCCATTGCAACCAAATGAATACGTTGCTGTAGCTCGTCTAAATCTTCCAAATGCTGTTTATTTACCATAATCATCTTGTAGCCCATGACTAAATTAAGGGTAATGGCGGTGAAAGAAATAGTCTGATGATAGTCCCATAACAACAATGGACCAAAAGCCACAAGAGCTAAACTTACTAGCCATGCACCGGTCCAAATAGCCAAGGATTTTGTGTTTTTTTTAGATTTGTTGGCAATACTATTGTTCGTTTTTTTGCTCTGTATATCGTTCATGTCATTACCTTTTTTTATTTACCCTAATGCCGGTCCAGCTGAGCTAAAGCGTTTTGTCGCTAGATAGCTGTTCGCAGATTTGTCGAAAGCTGATATCAAAATGAGCCGTCATACCAAAATTTGATAATCATTACTCTTACATAAGGGCCATCTAATAAAATAGTACCGAAGAATTTACATTAAACTCTTTGACTATAAGTAAAGCGTCCTTTACTTATAGTCAGGTTAAGCTTACTTTTCTTTAATGTCAAGTAAGCTTAACTTTTTGTTCGCAATTAAATACATTAACTTTTGAAAAGATCAATCATTACCCGCATTAAGGCTTCATTTTCGCGTTCGCGCAAAAAACACAAACCTAAGGAGTAAGGCTCTATATCTTTTACATCAATGCTGGTAACTTTTGTTTTAGCTACCGAATTATCTAATACAATTTGCGGAACAAAACCAATGCCTAAACCGAGGGCCACCATGCTCACAATAGCTTCGTTTCCTGACACACTGGCATATACTCTTGGTTTTACACCATGTTCGGCAAACCAATGGTTTACCGTTCTTTTCGATGGTCCGCCCGCAGGCATTACAACGCTGTGCTCGTGCCATTTCACCTCATCAACATTAGCTATCTGAAGTGTTTTTGGAACAATCAGGACTAAAGGGACTTTATCAATTTGTATAAATGACAAGTGATCGGGAAAATCTGGGGTGTGAATAGCAATCGCTATATCGGCTTTATGCTGCTCAATGGTGTCTATAGCGAGGGAATGATCGCCCGTATCTAGTTTCAGCTCAATTTGAGGATACTGCGCCTGCAGCTTATCTAGCAACTTCGGCAAATGACTTTGACTTGCAGTTACTGAGCAATATAACGAAAGGGATCCACTCAATTGAGTTTGCTGTTGGCCAATGTCAGCACGCACTTGCAACCAGGCATTCAACGTCAATTCCGCGAATTCCAAAAACCGTTGCCCAGCAGCGGTCAATTTTACGCTACGATTATTACGAACAAACAGCGCAGCGCCGCATTCCTCTTCTAAGCGGCTAATGGCGCGCGACAATGTAGGCGGTGAAACAAACATCGCTCGAGCCGTTTTACCGAAATGTAAGCCTTTGGCTAGGTGTCGGAACATTTGTAGGGCCTTTAATTCCATTCTCTACCGCCTATTGCTAACCTAAACCCAAAGAACATTTAAACTGAATATTTCATATAATGAAACGTTAAGTTTCAAATATATCACTTTATAAAACAAAAATATTTATCTATTATTAATTTATGTCGTCACAGACACAAAAATAAACACTCAATCAGCTTTTAATTATGTATGACTTGAGTGAGATGCTTGAAAAGCAGATTCAAAAATTATTGGACAGAAAATGACAAATTACTTTAACACTTTACCTTTACGCAAGCAGCTAGACCAACTCGGTCAGTGCCGGTTTATGCACAAAAACGAATTCGCAGACGGATGTGATTATCTTAAAGGTCAGTCAATTGTCATCGTAGGCTGCGGCGCACAGGGTTTAAACCAAGGTTTGAACATGCGCGATTCTGGCTTAAACATCAGCTATGCATTACGCCAAGCTGCGATTGATGAAAAACGTGATTCGTTCGTTCGAGCTTCATCAAATGGTTTTACTGTTGGTACTTATCAAGACTTAATCCCAGGCGCAGACTTAGTATATAACTTAACGCCTGATAAACAACATTCAAGCGTTGTTGAAGCGGTTATGCCATTGATGAGAAAAGGCGCAACACTTAGCTATTCGCATGGCTTCAACGTAGTTGAGGAAGGTCAACAGATCCGAGCTGACATTACTGTAGTTATGTGCGCACCTAAATGCCCTGGAACCGAAGTTAGGGAAGAATATAAACGTGGATTTGGCGTGCCAACACTGATTGCTGTGCACCCTGAAAATGACCCTGAAAATAAAGGTTGGGCACCCGCGAAAGCATTAGCTAGCGCAACTGGCGGCGATAGAGCGGGCGTACTTGAGAGCTCTTTTGTAGCTGAAGTGAAGTCAGATTTGATGGGCGAGCAAACCATTTTATGTGGTATGCAACAAGCGGGCGCCATACTTGCCTTTGACAAGATGGTAGCTGATGGCGTCGATCCAGCCTATGCAGGTGCATTGGTTCAATATGGATTAGAAGCCATCACTGAAGCTCTTAAAATCGGCGGCGTAACCAACATGATGGATAGATTATCTAACCCAGCCAAAATTGTTGCTCACGAATTATCAGTTGAATTAACAACATTGATGCGCCCTCTATTCGAGAAGCATCAAGACGATATTATTAGTGGCCACTTCTCAACGATCATGATGGAAGATTGGGCGAATGGCGACGCTAATTTATTAATGTGGCGTGAAGAAACAGGTCAATCTGGTTTCGAGAACGCCCCTATATATAGCGGTAAGATTTCAGACCAGGAATTTTTCGATAAAGGTATTTTGCTAGTTGCAATGATTAAAGCGGGTGTGGAACTCGCCTTTGATGTGATGGTTGAAGCCGGTATTTTACCTGAGTCGGCTTACTACGAGTCGTTACATGAAACGCCACTTATCTCTAATACAATCGCTAGAAAGCGGCTATATGAAATGAATGTGGTTATTTCAGATACTGCTGAATACGGAAACTATCTATTCGCAAATGCAGCAGTGCCGTTGTTACAAGAACACTTAATGCCAAAAATCACTGCCGAGCATATTGGTGGTGGTTTGGCTGATCATTCCACGGGCGTGGACAACAAGAAACTAGTATTAGTTAACCATGCAATTCGTTCTCATGGCGTAGAAAGCGTTGGCGAGAAACTTCGCGGATACATGATCGATATGAAAGCAATTGTAGAATCTGCGTAAGCGAGAATTATATAGTCAGCTTCTTAATCCCTTTTTCTGTCGTTGGGTGCTTTACATAAGCTCCTTTTGCCCGGCCATTTTGGTCGGGCTTTTTATTTCTAGACTGCTGGTTATAATCTCGGCGAAATTAATGGCGGTTTACCATAACGCATCCGCAGCGCATTCATCGCGCGGAGCGCACCGAGCCTTATAATCAACCAACGCTCAATTGCGTACTTTCCCGGGTAGTTCATAATCAATAATCCGGCTAATATCATAACAAGTCCTTGTCCAGGCAAAAATAATAGGACAAACCCGACACACAAAAACACAGCCCCTAATAAATTCTTGACCGCTTTTAAGAGAAAATTAATTATTGGGTGGTATTTACTAATCTTCAACGGTTTTTCACAGATAAAATAATCAGCAGGAATGCTTGTAATCAATATGGGCACAAGTGCAAGTGTTAATAACGACGTTAGTAATGATGCAGTCACTAATAGTCCGGCATGCTCGATGCAAAAATCAACTACCGTACTCCATACAAAAACTGCAGTTTCAAGATTCACAGGATTTTAAATTCCGCTGACAAAGGAGCGTGATCCGATAAGCGACTCCATGGCTTACCGTATAATGGTTTACTTGCCACGATATCAAGTCCACGATAATAGATACGATCCATGGATAACATCGGCAACCAAGATGGAAAAGTTCGGGCATAGGCGCCATAACTGTCTTTGAAAACCTCACTAATATTAAGTTCGCGATACAGATACTGTTCGGCACGTGAACGCCAATCATTAAAGTCACCCGCAATAATCAATGCTTCATCAGGCGGCACAACTGAATTAATACGTTGACTCAACGTTATAATCTGGCGCTCTCTTTCGCGTTCGAACAGACCAAGGTGCACACATACGATATGAATTCTTTTTTCACTATCCGGCAGTTTAATAACACCGTGCAGCAGGCTGCGACTCGCGGAGCGCATGATAGATACATCGACATTTTCCCATTCTATAAACGGGTATTTACTCAAGATAGCATTGCCGTGATGACCGGCCTTATATATCGCATTTTTTCCATAAGCATGATGAGGCCAGATCTTATCGGCAAGAAAGTCTAATTGATTGTTATTGTGCCAGTTATCAAAACGTTTCTTGGATATCTGACGATCGCCCTGAATTTCTTGAAGAAAGATTATGTCAGCATCAACTTTTCTTAGGGCGTTTTTAATCTCATGCAATATGAAACGAAGATTGCTCGTATTAAATCCCTTGTGAATATTGTAAGTCAGCACTTTTATAAAAATATTCGGCATAAACTATTTGAATTATTGAATTACTGAATTAGTATAAAGTATATCGTTGTTACCAATTTATCAAAATAAAACGGCTTTCGTGTTTTAAATTAATCACCTAGATTTGATATGAACCTTGAATTATTGCAACTACTATTATTGATTATAATCGCCAATGGCACACCGATATTGATTCAAGTATCGTTAAACAAAAAATATGATTTTCCCATAGATTGCACAAAACACTTTGTCGATACTAGACGAATATTAGGCGATTCAAAAACTTGGCGAGGCGCATTAGGTGCATGCGTCGTTACGTCCATATGTTCCTGGTTAATGGGTTATGCGCCAGAAATAGGCTTGCTGATTGCTACTTATGCAGTTCTCGGTGATCTGGCATCCAGTTTTATTAAACGAAGGCTAGGCATGCAGCAGAGCGCTATGGCCCCGTTACTTGATCAAGTTCCCGAATCACTATTCCCTGCTGTCATGATGAAAGCTACTTTTGGACTTGATATATTATCACTCATATTAGTGACTATAGCATTCATCATAATCGAACTTGCGCTCTCACAAGCGTTATACAAGTGGGGCATTCGTAAGACACCGTACTAATTTTTTTAGGAAAAGACATGAGCTCTAACAACAAAGATATCATTAATATTCCAAATGCCATTAGCTTCCTGAGGATTTTAATGGCACCTGTATTATTCTATTTTGCGTTAACTCTGCAACCCTACTGGTTTATCGGTGTGTTGCTTTTTGCTGAATTCACCGACGTATTAGATGGCTTTTTAGCAAGAACGCTCAATCAGATAACACAGTTAGGCTCACACCTTGATAGCTGGGGCGATTTTGTAATCTACACGACTATCGCTATCTGCGCCTGGATACTCTGGCCCGGTATAATACAGCGTGAGGTTATTTTCTTTTTATTAATCGTATTAAGTTTCACTGTACCGGTAATCGTCGGTTTCATTAAGTTCCATCGATTTACCAGTTATCACACATGGGGAGTAAAAATTGCAGTTGCTATCACTGTTGTCGGATACATTTCATTATTTACTGAGCTGTCTGCCTGGCCCTTTCGACTTGCAGCATTTGTGTGTTTGGCGGCTGCCATCGAAGAGATTTCAATCACACTTATCATTAAAAACGAACACGTTGATGTAAGGTCATTAATGCAAGCGATAAGATATAATGAAGAGAATAGCGACCGAAAAATCTAGCGTAGACTTTAAAGACATCTGGTTAAAAGACAAACACTTGTCATTTTGGTATTTAATGGCATAATTATTACCCTACCCATAAAACGAGTAATAATCCAAACCTCAATGAAATCTTCAGTGTCTATTAACGGTCTGGTCTTTTTATGCTTGTTGTATTTTGCATCGGTCAGCGTATTTTATTTAGCGATTAGTACCGAATACATCGTTTCAGATTCACTAACAACTGCAAGGCTGGTAATCTTTCTGATCTTGGCACCAATAATTGTTAAATACATTATTCAGTTAATTGCTATTCCCTTTTACACTTTGGTTGAAAGGTATCAGCAATCCCGATCTTTGCTGCCAAAAGATTACTCTGTTTCTGTTCTAATTCCTGCCTGGAATGAAGAGATGGGGATTTTAAAAACACTCAAATCTGTATTGCAAACCCACTATGCCAATCTTGAAGTCATCGTCATTAATGATGGGTCAACAGATAATACTCATCAATTAGTGACTGATTATGTCAACACTTATCAAGCTGACTCGACTGCCAAGGCGCAAGTCAAATATTTTGAATTACCCAATGGTGGTAAAGCGAAGGCGTTGAATTATGGATTGAAAAGTTGCACCGGTGAAATCATCATAACCATTGACGCTGACAGCGTAATGGAAGGCGAGGCGATTACCAATATCATTAAACGATTTACTGATAAAGATGTTGGCGCGGTTGCTGGAAATGTCATTGTAGGTAATAGAAAAAAATCTATAGAGCTCATGCAACAGCTAGAATATCTATACGGATTTTTCTTTAAGCGTGCCGATTCTATATTTAATTCCGTCTATATTATTGGTGGAGCTGCCGCCGCTTATCAAAAGAAGGTGTTAGATGAATTAGGTGGATTTGATGAAGATATAATTACTGAAGACATCGAAATGTCTACGCGTATATTAGGAGCTGGATATAAGACTCGCTACGCTGCTGACGCGGTGGTTTATACTGAAGGTCCATCAAATTTTAAAGACTTATTTAATCAACGACTACGATGGAAATTTGGTCGTTTGTTAACCTTTATAAAACATCGACATTTATTTTTTAGTTGCAGTAAAAAGCATTCTCCTTACCTCACTTTTATGCTGTTACCTCTTGCTGTTTATGCAGAACTTACTTTATTGTTTGAAGCCTTATTATTAGCTGTATTTTATGGTTATACTTTTTATACCAATGATTATATGCCATTGGTTTTTGTCATTAGTTTTATTTCTATAGTGATCGTAATACAAATTATTGTCGATTCAAAAACTCGATTTCATGCAAACCTGTTAATACTTGCACCAGTTGCTTGGATAATTTTTTACATCATAGATGCCGTTGAATTCCAGGCTTTAGTGAGAAGCTTAATTCGCCTCAAAAATAAAGAAAACGTACAATGGCAAAAATGGGTTCGAGTTGGACTAAAGACACATCTTAAATAAAAGGGGATGGCACTACCTAGCTAGCATCCCCTCTCAAATTCATTGCATACATCTTATACTGATAGCACAGAATTTTCGTCAACTGACACAGGCGAAGGAATATAAGCATCGGCGTTCCAATCATTTTCCCATTGATTATCGTCTAGCAAGTAGCGGAATTCGTATTGGGTATCTTTTGGCAAAACAACGGTGTATGAGAAAGACCCGTTTTTTAATTTCTTCATTGGGGTCGTAGCAGCATCCCAATCGTTAAAATCGCCCACGATACACACTTTATCAGCATTTTTAGCTTCGTCTTTTGACAACTTAAAAGTGACTTTACAAACAGGCTTAGATTTTAGGTATTGTTTATTGAAGCTCATTAGCCTCTCCATTTAGTAATAAAATTACATAATAATAGAGAGTAGTACAAAAAACAAGCATGTAAATCAGTATTTACCGTAATTTAATTACCAATTTCACGTGAACTACTTTTCACCACAGTGTGAGAACTTATTCTCAGTTTACTGATCCGTCGCTGGTTTTTTCTTCGCATATTGCACCGCAAAAAATGACAGTACTGAAAATATTAAAAAGCCAAAGGCAATGGGAGTCAGATCATCGTTTAAAAATAAATTAATCGTAGTTGCAATAGGCACGGCAATTAGGCTAGTCAAAGACCCTATAAACGCCGCACCTAAACCGGCAATATGGCCAACCGGCAACATAGCTAAGGCATTCAAGTTGCCAAACAGCATACCAATAAAAAAGAAACCAAAAAACATGGTGCTAATAAACAACCAAAGTGGCGGTACACCGTCAAAGTACAGCGTAATTCCAGTCAGTGCGACACCGTAAACCAAGGAGAAAAAAAGTGCTCTGTCACACATCGAGTGCATTCCCCATTTCATAACCATAAGACCATTAAATAGCGATGCTAGGCCGATCGAAAATGCTAACGTTGCGAATACCAATGGAAACCATTCACCAGTATCATAAATTTCTTGAAAGATCGTTTGAGAACCGCTGAGGTAGGCTAGAAAAGCACCAAATATGCAGCCCATCGCGATCGAGTATCCCATGACTTGTGGCTGCTTTAAAAGCCAAAAACAAGACCGAAAGAAATGATGCCAAGCAAATTTATTGCGATTAGCTCGTATTAAAGTTTCAGGTTGACGTAAAAAAAACCACCCGCCCGAAATAACAGCTACGATCCAAAAAACGGTGAATATTTCACGCCAATGAAAATACTTCATTACGGCTTGGCCAGCAAGAGGGGCAACCATTGGCACAAGGATAAATATAACGGTAATAAACGACATAACCCTGGCCATTGCATCGCCTGCATACTGATCACGAATAACGGCCATTGAGGCGACCCTAGGTCCAGACACCCCAAAAGCTTGTATCAGGCGACCAAACAATAAAGCTTCCATCGATTCTGCAAAATAGCAAACCAAGGTACCTATAATAAATATAATAAGACCGACTAGAATGGTCAGTCGTCGGCCCCGAGCATCAGAAAATGGACCAAAGAATATTTGACCCAATGCCATACCACCAAAAAAGAGCGATATAACTAAATAGGTTTGCTGAGTACTTTGGCTACCGAGGTCAGAACCAATTTGATTTAAAGCCGGCAACATTGCATCGATACTTAGCGCAACAAGTGACGTCAAAAGCGCCATTAATGCGATAAATTCGAATAACGGCAATGGCGGTTTAACAGTGATGCGTGTCGTTGTTTTTGTCATAACACTTTGATCTTGCCATTTCTCAAACTATAAATCCAACTGTGGATCTTAACGTCTTGTTCACGTTTCATCGCATCTCGATATACTGACGTACGGCGGACATTTTCAGCTTGCTGTAGCACATTAAGTTCGCACAATTTGGCAGCTTTTTGCTCTGGTAAAAGTGGATCCAATAATGCCTTATTCTCGTTTGCTGTGTCTTTAATATGCGCTAGCCAGTTATCAATTAACCCTAAGCTATCATCGCCCATAGCTGCCTCAACGCCACCACAACCATAATGCCCACAAACAATAACATGCTTGACTTGCAACACATCGATAGCGTATTGGAGTACTGACAAACAATTGAAGTCAGTGTGAATAACCATGTTAGCTACATTGCGATGCACAAATATATCACCTGGCAACAAATCAACAATTTGGTTGGCTGGCACTCGACTATCTGAACATCCAATCCACAAATATACCGGCTTTTGTTGTTCAGATAATTTATTAAAAAATTCAGGATCGGCTTTTTTCGTCTCTTCTGCCCAACGCAAATTGTTATCTAATAGTTTCTTAATTTCTGGCATGGTAACTCGTTTTTATGGACGTTTACTATTCTCGTATAAAGTTGATAGTAACGTCGAAGCCTGTTGTTACGGTAAATTTACCAGTGACAAATTTTGGAGCGAAATACCATTGCTTAAGCGAATCAATGGCTAGTTTATTAAAATCAGCATGCGTACTACTTTTAATACGCATGTTAATGGGCTGTCCTTTCTTACTAATATCCATTGTTATTATAACAGACGCGTTATTGATATTAGCATTTGCGATACTGTGCGGCGGAAATTTTGCAGAGACTTGATATAAAGGTTTTTGCCTGAATACCCAAGACCTACTCTCGCCCACCGCTTGACTGTGGAAAATGGCTTTTTGTGTTTCTTTTTTCCGCGCGTATATTGAGACGAGATGAGCATGTGCAATCACAAAAAATGGTGGTATTCCTGCGTCTTGGGCATTTGCTGACATTAGCACTTGCTCAAAAACAATTCGCGCATCTTTGTATTTTTGCATCCCAAAATATACTTGGCCAACATAGGTCAATGACTCGATATAGACGACAGAGTCCTGACCTAAATATTTTTTCGCATCCAAATTGAATTGTTTGGCTATTTTGAGGAGACGTTGGTCCTTCTCCGCCCAATTATTAATGACCGCGGTTTTCACCGTGTGCCCACGGAACATTAGGCTATTTTCGGGCATGCTTGAGATTAGCGCGTCAGTAACTTCAAACAATTTTGCAATCGCCCTATTACGTCCAAATTGAGAAATACCTAAGTCTGTTGCTGACAATCCCTGGCTTTTATATGCGCTGTATATCAGATTGATAATATCGAGCAAGCTGAAATAATATGCTTGGCTTTCATCACCTTGAGTTTCCTCATGGTAATTAGTAACCGATTCATAATTGGCAGCAGACAGTGCATATTCACCTACCTCTAAATAAGCGTTAGCTAAATTTTGCTGCAACATAAAAGTGCTCTGGTGACGTGAACCAAACTTTGCCCTGCCTAGCAGGTAAGTCTGCTTTGCAACATGAACCAATTCATCTGGTGAATACTTTCCGGACTTTATGCTTATGACATATTCTTTATATGCTTGACTGAAGGTCGTTAGCGGCTCACTTTCATCAACATCTATCACGGCTTTCGCCGTGGCATTACCTGAGCCAATAAATACCGTAGCTAACGCTGCGGCGAGTATTTTATGACGCTGACTGAAGCTGGTCATCAGCTCATCATTTTCCATGGTATGAATATTTATCATAGTTAAAGCTTACATCATCGAACTTAAAGGTCCGTTATTGTTATTATTTTAGTTTCAAAAGTGGCTCATTGTCTTACTGAACCATCCCCGATAACTATAAATTTTTCAGTTGTTAACGATTCAGCTCCCATCGGACCATAGGCATGCAACTTACTTGTCGAAATACCAATTTCAGCACCTAAACCAAGTTCACCACCATCGGAGAACCGAGATGAAGCATTGATCATAACCACAGATGAATCCACTTCTCGCATAAATCGCTGAGCAAGAGAAAAGTCCTCTGTAACAATTACTTCTGTATGGCCTGAAGCATACTCGCGAATATGCTCGAATGCTTGTTCCTCATCATTAACTATTCTCACTGCAATTTCTAAGGCAAGATATTCAGCTTCCCAATCGTCTCGACCAGCAAGCGTTGCGTGCTTAAAATATGCGAGTGATTTTTCACAAGCATGCACCACAACCGACTTAGACTCAAACATTTTTGCCGCCAAAGGCAAGAACTCAGTGGCGATACTCTCATGTACCAACAATGTTTCAAGCGCATTGCATACGCCAGTGCGCTGAGTTTTCCCGTTTTCTAATATCGCTAAGGCTTTGTCGAGTTTTGCCGCTTTATCTACATATAGATGACATACGCCTTTGAAATGCTGTATCACTGGAATACGACTATGCTCGGTTACATAGTTGATTAATCCTTCGCCACCACGGGGAATGACAAGGTCAATACTTTCACTCAAGGTCAACATTTTCGCCATCACCTCGCGATCTGCAACAGGTATAACGGTAACGATATCTTCGCTTAATTGCTGGCTTATTAAAGCAGCTTTTAATATTTTCGCTAATGCTTGATTGCTATGCTGAGCTTCTTTACCACCACGCAAAATCACCGCATTTCCCGACTTTAAACAAAGCACAGCAGCGTCAATCGTCACGTTCGGTCTTGACTCATAAATCATCGCAATAACACCCAGTGGAATACGCATTTTGCCAACTTGAATACCTGAGGGCATTGGCTGCAAATGGCTAATAGCACCTAAGAAATCGGGTTGTCCTGCAATTAGAAAAACCGCATCGGCAATATTTTTTATGGCTTTTTCATCAAGCAGAAGGCGATCGAGCATGGCTGCGCTCAAATCTGTATTCCTTGCATGTTCAATATCAAGTTTATTAGCATCTAAAATAGTTGCCGTTTCTGCGATTAGATTGTTGGCAATTTGCGTAAGTAAAGCTTTGCGCTTAGCGTTACTTAAGGAAGCTATTTGATGCTTAGCTGCAGCCGCTTTTCTTGCAGTAATTTGAATGTCGAATGTCATGTATTTTTAGTTTCCATGGTCTATCATTAACACTGCTTTCGTGTTTTTATTTTGTTAGGGTGTAATCGCTTTAATCAGAACCAAATCGTCACGATGAATCGCCTCTTCTCCATGACTGAAGCCGAGTACCGACTCTATCCGACTACTATTCAGCCCTTTAATCGATTTCAATTCTGTATGCGAGTATAAACTAATACCTTTAGCAATGACGATACCTTGATAGCTAATATCAACGGCGTCATTACTTTTAAAGCTGCCGCTGACGTCGCTTATACCTATGGCTAAAAGCGACGCGCCTTTTTCAGTGATGGCTGTATAGGCACCTAAGTCGAGAATCAGCGTTCCTTTTGATTTAACCGTGTGCGACAACCATTGATGTCTTGCTGAGTGTTTTGTAGGTATCGCATTAAACAATGTGCCGGGGCAAAAACCCTGTGCTAATAAATCAAAAACAGTGGATTGTTTACCGTTCACTAATAAGGTTTGTACGCCACTCTCACAACACTTTTGAGCCGCTTGTAGTTTTGTAATCATACCACCCGTTCCAGCAATTGTACCTGCACCACCCGCGAGAGCGCTAATTTGAGGGGTAATACTCTTAACATTGGATAATAGTTTGGCATCTGGTTTTTTTCTAGGATCGGCATCGAACAAACCATCAACGTCGGTGCATATTATGAGCGTATCTGCTTGTGCAACAAGGGCGGTATGTGCAGCCAGATTGTCGTTATCACCCACTT
>JAWUVZ010000115.1:0-7382 GCA_034112105.1 Glaciecola sp.
TACGCAAATTCCTGAATGGTCAGTGCTGTTAAGTGAAGCTGATAAAGCGCGGTCGATAGCTGAAAAAATAGCAGTCAATATTGAGACATCTTCGCTGGCATCGCATCGATGAATAAAAAAGATGAAGTTACGATTGATTTAAGTGGCGAACATAAAAGCAACAGGCTAGGCGATCGCAAAGATGATCCGGTATATAGTCATAACGGTCAGCCGCGAGCAAATGATCAAAGCAATCCAGTAGACAATGAGCAAGGTAATCAGGTAACTGCAAATCAGGCTTATCAGCATCAGTTGGTTGCAAAGATTTTCAATATGCAACCACGAGTGTCTTTAGAGAATGCAACCGCTGAAAGATTTCAAGCAGAGCTCGAGACTGAAACAAACAGCGACGTTAACGACCAAACAGATATCCAAACTAACACTCAGACTGATGCCCAAAATAACATCCAAACCGATACGCAAACCGGTATCAATGTATACACCAATAACTTTATTGAAAATGGAATTAGAGCACTCTCAATTACATTTCCGACAGTTGAAGGCTTGATAGGCGAAGATAGCTTTAGAGTGTTGTCCCGAAAGTTTTTAAGGCATGAAGCAAAGGCCAGTTTCGACTGGGCTGAATATGGCATCACATTGCCAACGTTTATTGAAGGCCAAGAAGCGCTTGAAACATATCCCTTTTTGAGTGAAGTTGCCGAGTTAGATTGGACAATTCATTGCGTTCAGCGAGAAACTGATAAAAAATTCCAGCCTGCTACCTTTGCATCATTAGAAAGTGGTGATACAAGCGCACTGCGTTTCATTGCTGCACCTGGATTACAAACACGTAACTTTTGGTTTCCTGTTGCCTATTTGTATCAACTGATACACGAGCCGTATCTGCAATCTGAAGAAGGTATATTAGCGCGCAACGCCTTATTAAAAAAAATTACCGAATTAATCAATAATGCAATAAATATGACAGCACCTCGGTCTCTTGTTTTGTGGCGTGCGGAGTACAAGGCGCAGTTTGAATATGTGTCTGATGCAGAAGCTGATGTGATACAAAAAATAAACGCACATGCGTCCGTGGACCTTGTTATCGAAACTATTGGTACGCACAACATTGACCTAGTAGAGTGGTTAACTAAAGCGATATCGAATAAATTAATTTTTGCAGTAGCCTAAACGTTAATAGTCAGCTTTGAAGCAGCACGAACAAAGATATACTGTTTAGGCAATTATACCAACAACAACTAAAGAGAACACAATGACAAAGCTTATCAACTTCTATAATTCTATTTTTGGAAAACTAGACCTTATCCAACCTGTTATACTTTTAGCCGCTAGATTTTATGTCGCTTGGGTGTTTTTCAAGGCAGGCTTAACTAAGTTAAGAGATTGGGAGTCAACGCTACTATTGTTTGAATATGAGTATGCAGTGCCAGTTCTCAATTTTGAGGTGGCGGCCTATTTAGGAACCTTTGGCGAAATTGTGTTACCTATTTTACTTGTCATCGGTTTGTTTGGTCGAAAAGCAGCTCTGGGTTTGTTTATCGTTAACTATATTGCGGTTATCAGCTTTGATGATATGCCTGCAGCAGCGCTCAACGAACATATTTTATGGGGTACTTTGATGCTGTTGGTTGCGGTATGGGGGGCAGGTAAATTATCACTCGACAGTTTTTTCAAGATAAAGTAAGTTATTCAGACCACGTAAATTTTAATAGACTGGTTTGTTAAGTCCTATTTTTACATGTAAAAACGCATCAAGCTGATATTACCAGTAAGATGCGTTTTTTTGTTGTCTCACTTATTATAGTTTCGGCTAAGCAATTCAAACTTGTGCAACAACAGTATTATATGCAATATATGTTGACTATACTGGCCTGGGCGGATGAGTTTTCGATCCGAAATAAAGCCTTTCCACTTTTTACCAAGGACGATTAATGAGTTTATTGAGCTCTGTGGCTATCTTTTTAGGTGCGACTTTAGTTGCCGTTCCTCTATTCAAAAAATTAAAACTCGGTGCAATTCTTGGCTATCTGATTGCTGGCGTAGTAATTGGTCCCTCGGTCTTTAACCTCGTAAGCGATCCTTATACTATTCTACATTTCGCTGAATTAGGCGTTGTGTTGCTGTTGTTTGTCATTGGATTAGAGCTCGAACCGGCTACTTTGTGGCGCATGCGAAATCAAATCATCTTTAGTGGTGGTTCGCAGTTGTTAATCTCAGCGACGGCAATCGGCTTATTTAGTCACTACGTGTTTGGACTTAGCTTCGCCGCCAGCTTAGTGATTGGCCTCAGCTTAGCATTGTCCTCCACTGCATTCGCAATTCAATTAATGAATGAACAACGCATTTTGCAGACGCCACCCGGTCAGCGAGGCTTCTCGATTCTATTGATGCAAGATGTTGCAGTTATCCCTATTCTACTTGCCGTGACTGCTTTGGCGCCGGTGCAAACGGATTCAGGTCCAGCCTGGTATATTAGTTTAGGCGCTGTGGTCGGTGTATTGCTGGTGGGTCGCTTTTTAGTTAATCCATTGTTAAGAGTGGTGGCACGCTACGGCAGCTCAGAAGTAATGACAGCTGCGGCCTTATTCATTGTATTAATCACTGGGTTGGCGATGGATAAAGTGGGTCTGTCGATGGGAATGGGCGCATTTATCGCGGGTATATTGCTCGCGGACAGCAGCTTCAAGCATCAGTTAGAAACTGAAATAGAACCGTTTAAAGGATTGTTGTTGGGATTATTTTTTATCGCTATCGGCATGAATCTCGATCTGCAGTTACTGGTTAATGATCCCGTTTTCATTGTGAGTATGAGTATTTTATTGGTGATTGTGAAAGCGGCTATTATATTTTCTATTTTGCGCGCATCAAAACAATCATCAAGTGATTCAATGCGCATTGCAATCATGCTGTCGCAGGGGGGAGAATTTGCTTTTGTTGTCATGACCTTAGCATTATCAAATTCGGTGTTAGACGCCTCTATTGCTGGTCAGGTTAATCTTATCGTCGGTTTGTCTATGGCTTTAACCTCACCAGCTGTCATTGTGTATAGCCTATTCTTTAATACTAAAAATTGTCCGGCTGTTTATGATTCGTATACCGATGCGTCCGAGTCGCGGGTTATTATTGCTGGTTTCGGTCGCTTTGGACAAATTACGGGCCGTATTCTAGCCGCTAACAGCATTCCTTTCACTGCAATGGATAAAGACGCTGAACATATTGAGTTTGTGCGTCAGTTTGGCAATAAAGTGTACTTTGGTGACGCAACACGCTTAGAGTTATTAAAAAAAGCTGGCATTGAAAATGCCAGAGTGTTTTTGGTTGCTATCGACAATGGGGAAGAAATTACCGCAGTTGTAAAACTAGTTCAGCAAGAGTTTCCAAAGGTCAAAATTATTGCGCGCGCACGCAATCGGATGCATGCGATCGAACTGTCTAAGCTAGGGGTAGGTTATTTTGTTCGTGAAGTGTTTGACAGTGCCTTGTCAGCGTCCAAAGAAGTGCTCAAGGCATACGGTTACACGCAGGGACAGGCCGATAATATGGCGACTATTTTCTCAGAGCATGATACGAAAATGCTGGAGCGGGTAATACACGAAAACCTCGGTATACCAGAAATGATAAAAACGACGCAGCAGGGCAGAGAAGAGTTGCAGCAATTATTTGAAGAAGACAAGCAAGACTAACGATAAAGCCAATTCTAGTCCTCGGTTGGCGATGTTTGCTTTATAAAGTGCATATCGCGATATTCATGCTGCGTTTTTTCAGTAGCCACGAAGGGATGCATTTTTAATCCGGTCACTTCGTTTTTAAAATTAGTTTCAATAATTAAAAACGCATCTGAGGCTGCATTGCTGTTGTCCCATTCCACTTTAAATAGGTTTCCTTCATAAGCCAGAACGTTGCCTTTGAGCGTGAACATGCGCTCGGACTCAATGCGCAAGATGCTTTCATCTCGCTGTCCTTGTATTGAGTCCAATTCACTGATTATCATGGCGCCAAACCATGTATCTTGATAAGTCCCGATAATCTGTTTATTGCTAATTTGCATAGGGTCTGAAGCATCACTAACCGGCTCATAGTTTGCAAGGTAAGTGGCTTCTTCTTGCGCTTGCTGAGCCTCCAACGCCTGAACCCAATCACTTGGCGAGTCCGCAGGTAGGTTGGCACTTGGTAAAAAAGACTTTAAAATATGCTGCATAACTGAAGTGCGAGCACCATAGTTAGACCCATTGTTTAACACAACTACCCCGCCCTCAAGTTCAGGTAATAAGGCGACATAGGCTTGATATCCAGACAGGGTGCCAGTATGAGAAATTAGTTTATAGCCCAGCATATCGGCAACGCGCCAACCTAAGCCATATGTGTTAAATAGCGTGTTATCCCACTGTTCTTCACTTTCAGATATGGTGAGAATGGTTTCAGATGACCATTTAGCATTCAGCACATTCATCGAAAAAGGGAGTGTTTCGGGGGATAGTAACGCCTTGATCCATTTAGTCATACTCTGGGCATTGCAAACAATACCGCCTGCTGCAACCGACATTTGCTGTGTTTGTTGAATACTGTTTCGCGGTACCGCATATATCCCTTTCTCATCATTGTGCGCATAACTCATTGCCGCATTTGTTAACTTAACCTTTGGAACGTCGCCAGCAAAGCAAGTCATATCGAGTGGTTCAAAAATATGTTGCTGAATAAAATCACCGTAGCTCATCCCTGAAACCTTAGCAATAATCTCACCAGCGGTTATGTAGAGCACGTTGCTGTATGCATATTCTGCTCTAAAGCTAGTGGCTGGGCTCAAGTAACGTAGGTTGTTAATGACTTCTGCGCGTGAAAAGCCGGAGGGCTCTGGCCAAATCATGCTGTCACCAGCGCCGCCAACTAGTCCACTGTGATGAACAAGGAGGTCTTTAATTGTGAATTCGCGCGTAACCCAAGCATCTTGCATCTGAAACCCAGGTAAATGCTGAGTGACGTTATCGCTCCAGTTAAGCTTACCTTGGTCTACTAAAATACCGATAGCAGCTGCCGTAAACGCTTTGCTAGTAGAAGCTAGGCGGAAATAGGTATCTGGGTTAACACCGCTTTTTTTCTCAATATTGCGCAGGCCAGCGCCTTCTAAGAAAACCACCTTACCTTGATGAACAACACCCACTGACATACCGGGTGTGAAGAAAGCAGTAAGGGCTTTTTCGATAACCTGTTTAGTTGCTTTGGAGTCAAAACTATTAGTCGTTAATGCCGTTTTATCAAGCGGTGCAGATGCTTCGCTTCCTTCAGATGAGCGGGTAACTGGATTGGTTGGTGAAGTTGCGTCGGTCTTCTGTGACGAAAAGGCGGCATCCGCATGGGTCTGAGTAATCGCATCGGTGTTTGCATAAGCGAATTTCGAAGATGCGGGAAGTAATAAAGCCAATAAAAAAGCTAAAAAAAACGATCTGGAAGTCCGATTTTTAAGGGATTTAGCACTTATTTTCTCATTGCTAAATGAATGGCTATTAGTGCTAAAATTCGAGAATTGCTTTGAGTCCAATCCGGTCATGTTTAATTCCATATTGTGTTAATGATTTAAATGCCTTGATGTAAACTGACAAAAAAGTATCATATCAATCTCAACGAAAACTTTATTTGGGCCAAACTATCACAATCTTTTGGTCACGTTAAGTAGCTAGCAGCTTATTAATTGTATACAAATTACAAATATTGATTAGCGCTATGATTTAGGTATTGCTGGAACGCCTACTTTATATGTTGTTACCACTCAAGGAGTCACGGATTGATACTGTTACTAGAGTTAGCGAGAGGTTTAGCCGCCTTGTGGTTGTTCTTGCAACTCCATATATTGTAGAGTTAATCAGCTTTCTTAAAACTGGCTATTATGTATTGCCGGAAAATCTGCTTGTAAAATTTAGTTACATAGAATGGTCTAATTTTCTCATACTTAGTAAAGTTTTTTGGGCAACATCACATAATTTACAAACAGAATTTAACACTATTAATTCCGTATATTGGACATTGGCTATTGAGTTTCAATTTTACTTGGTAGTATTTATTGCGCTATGTTTTAAAAAATACTACGTACATATCATTACTTTCGTATCGACTGCTTCGCTACTGGGTTAAGCGTCCGCTAAACCACGTATTTTCCAACTGAGCTAAGCACGGCACAATAATATTTTTGATTACCTATCGAGGATATTATGCCTGCTATACGCCGAACGCAAGACCAATGGAAAACCATTTTTGACGCACAAGTAAGCAGTGGCCTTAAGCCAACTGACTATTGCGAGCAGAACAACATTCATCTTAAGACCTTTTACGCCAGACGAAGTGATATGGTAATCCCCCCACAAATTAATAGAGGTAAAAAGTAGAATTTTCTCTTATCCTAAGCACTGGAGAAAATAATGAAAAAAGCACACTTTACCGACAGCCAAATAATGGCAATATTGAAGCAAGCAGATAACGGCTTACCGATACCGGAGTTATGCCGAGAGCATGGCATGAGTAACTCTTCATTTTATAAATGGCGCACCAAATATGGCGGCATGGATGCGTCACTGATGACAAAGATGAAAGAGCTAGAAGACGAGAACCGCAGGCTTAAGAAGATGTACGCGGAAGAACGCCTAAAGGCTGAGGTTATCCAAGAGGCCATGGCAAAAAAGTGGTAAAGGCTTCTGAGCGTAAAATAATGGCGCAAGAAGTCGTGATAAACAAAAAAATGAACATTGCGTTGGCATGCCGTACATTTTGGATAAGTGAAACGTGTTATCGGTACATCCCCAAATTGTCAGTCGAAAATGAAAAAATAGCTGACTTATTGTTAGGTTTGACACAAAACCAACGTAACTGGGGATTTGGCTTATGCTTTTTGCATTTGCGTAACGTTCAAGGCTATGGCTGGAACCACAAACGTGTTTATCGTATTTACCGCAAGCTTTCACTGAATTTACGCATTAAACCCAACAAGCGGCTAAACAGAGAAGTGCCGCAGCCTTTGGCAGTTCCCGCAAAAGAAAACGAATGTTGGTCGATGGATTTTATGCATGACCAATTAGCTGATGGGCGTAGTTGCCGACTGTTCAATGTGATTGACGATTTCAATCGCGAAGGCCTGATTATCGATGCTGATATATCATTATCAGCAGAACGGGTTATCCGCTCACTTGAGCAAATTATTGAGTGGAAAGGCAAGCCTAAAGCCATTAGGTGTGACAACGGTCATGAGTATATCAGTCAAAAGTTAGCTGATTGGGCCGAAAAGAATGAGATTACGTTGTTGCTTATTCAACCTGGTAATCCACAGAAAAATGCCTATATTGAGCGATTCAATCGAACCGTTAGATACGATTGGTTAAGCCATTATATCTATGCTG
>JAWUVZ010000116.1:0-13032 GCA_034112105.1 Glaciecola sp.
GAAACCTATCTCGCCCCCTAATGCTTTGCCGTCGTCTAAATAACCCAAAGGCTCAGGTTTATCTGAATCGGGGCTGTAGTATTGTGCGAAACCGCCGACCCAGTTTTCGTAGGGCGGGGCCTCTTGGGCTGTTGTATTAGCAGACATAGTTGCCAGCGCAACTGTTGCGAAAAGCAAAGAGCGTTTCATAATTGAATTCCTTTTATCCAAATTAAGTAGTTTTGATATGACCCTTTAATTATCGCTCAGATTAAAATTAATTTCCAATTAAAGCGGTACAAGTTAGTAAGGTTTTGTATAGTGTTTGTTAGTTAATATCGATTTAGAGGCATCAATAGCCACACTTAACTATAAAAGTGAGGATAATATTCTGACTATTGTCTATAAATTAAATCGAGTTAGGAGTCTGTGAACGTGACTTCCACCGTTATTGACATTTTTGGCAAACGCCGTGTGCCTCGATGGTTTGGCGGAGAATGACAAATGCATTTTGTTCTGCTTGCGCTTCGAGTGTTTCCTTTACGCCTGCAGATTGAATCTCTTGAACGTCTCCGCAAGTGTCACAAATCAGGAATTGTACCGGATGGCTGGAACCAAAATGATGGCATGCCATAAAGGCATTCGTGGATTCAACTTTGTGCACTAGACCCAGACCAAGGAAAAAATCCAATGCTCTATATACCGTGGGAGGTTTGGCATTATCTTCGGTTTTGCGCAACTCATCTAATAAATCATATGCACCGATAGCGCTATCTTGATTTAATAAAATTTCATAAACGCGTTCACGCAGAGGAGTGAGACGAGCCCCTTTGTCTTTACAGTAGGACTTCGCTTTCACCAAAAGTGCTTGGTTTTGTTTGGATAACATCAAAGTAGTTTCCCTGTTTACAAACATTTAAATAATGCGCTCAATTAGCCCACAGTATAACACCGGAGTTCACTTCGACAACAGCAAAGGCTAGACTTTTATTCATAATTATACGAACAATTAATACGGTTTGTTAGCATTTTTATTCATATATTCAAGTTGCAGTTGTCTTTGCAAAAACAGTAATATTAATATAGCGTTGGCGACCGATAATCAATACCCCTTGCGAGTTGACGGGCATTTACTAAGGTTAGTTATGACAGCAACAACAAAAACTAAACGATACTTTATTTTTTCGAATGACAGATTATTAGTACCGGCTGAAGCCGATTTGCGGTTGGGTGTCGATTTGTTAGCGGATCTCGCACAAGATATTTTTTCTGAATATGCAGATCAAATGGTGCAAATACATGCAAATGAGCATGTTGAACATCATCTTGTTGATATGCAGAAGGAAATACTCGAACATGTTTCTGTTCGCTCAATTAGTTTGCGTGAAGTCGTCATGACGATGCCTAAAGCTGACTTTCAGCACGTCGCTCAAGCTTGGCAATACGCCGTATTTTTACGAACGCATATGTTTTGTGGTAGATGTGGTTCGCGGATGGATCGTGTGGCTTGGGAAATGGCAATGCATTGTCACACTTGTCAGCATCGCAGTTACCCGCGCGTTTCTCCTTGTATTATTGTCGCTATAAGACGTGACAATCAGATTTTGTTAGCGCAAGGTGAGCGCCAAAAAGAATCGGGTTTCTTTTCCATCTTAGCTGGCTTTGTGGAAAGCGGTGAAACACTAGAGCAAGCGGTGCATCGGGAAGTTTTTGAAGAGGTCGGCATAAAAGTCAAGAACGTTGAATACTTCAGTAGTCAACCTTGGCCATTTCCACATTCTCTTATGGTTGGTTATATAGCTGAACATGACAGCGGTGATATTGTCGTTGATGGTAAAGAAATCATCGAAGCCGATTGGTTTAATATTGATAATTTACCTATAGTGCCACCAAAATTTTCGATTGCAGGAAGATTAATTGAGGAAACGCAACAAAGAATGCTAAAAAAGTCGGTATAATAGAACGAAAGTCATCTAGAACTAGATAAATAGAATGAGTCGCAGCATAATTAGCGTCTTATTAAAAAATCGGTTGTATGTTAACGAGTCAGTTTCAAATTTCACAATGAGTAAAGCATGACCCCATTAAAAAACGATAGATATTTACGTGCTCTTTCAAAGCAACCAGTCGACGTCACACCGGTATGGATGATGCGTCAAGCTGGACGTTATTTGCCAGAATACAAAGCGATACGCGCAGAAGCCGGTAATTTTATGGCGTTGTGTACAAACCCTGAATTAGCCTGTGAAGTGACATTACAACCTCTGCGTCGCTTTCCTTTGGATGCCGCCATTTTGTTTTCAGATATTCTAACTATTCCAGATGCTATGGGTTTAGGCTTGTATTTTGAGGAAGGCGAAGGTCCAAAATTTAAGTCCCCGATAATCGATAAATCCGGTGTAGATAAATTACCTATTCCTGATCCTGAGCTTGAACTGAAATATGTAATGGACGCAGTGCGTACCATTCGCAAGAATTTGAAAGGCGACGTTCCTCTTATTGGTTTTTCTGGCAGCCCTTGGACGTTAGCTACCTATATGGTGGCGGGCGGCACAAGTAAAGCCTTCACTAAAATAAAAAAAATGGCTTTTGCTGAACCCGCTATTTTGCATGCACTTCTGGACAAGCTCGCCGACTCGGTGATTTTATATTTGAATGCACAAATTGCGGCGGGCGTGCAATCAGTCATGATCTTTGATACTTGGGGCGGTGTTTTGAGCCCCCGCGATTATAAACTTTTCTCTTTGCAATACATGAACAAAATTGTTGCTGGGTTAACTCGCGAATATGATGGCCAAAAAGTCCCAGTTACATTATTTACTAAAAACGGTGGTATGTGGTTAGAGTCTATTGCGGCGACTGGTTGCGATGCTATTGGTTTGGATTGGACAATTGATATCGCGGATGCAAAAAGACGCGTTGGCCATCAAGTTGCTTTGCAAGGTAATATGGACCCGTCAATTTTGTACGCGCAACCTGAGCGTATTGAACATGAAGTTCAAGATATACTTGCCGGATTTGGTGAAGGTGAAGGACATGTATTTAACTTAGGGCATGGCATTCATTTAGATGTGCCGCCTGAAAATGCGGGCGTTTTTGTTGATGCCGTGCACAAATACAGTGCTCAATATCACAAATAAGTCACCACAAAAAATTAGATACTAATAAATGTAGGGTTTTCTTAAATTAGAAACCCCTTTTTTATCTGTGCTTAGGCATTCCTTTTTCTACACTCCTAGCCAGCCTCAGCGTTTTCCGATTTACGGTATTTTTATCTAGACCGCTATTTGCTACTTTGCTCTGTGGTTCGTTTTTATGAGCAGCATTAACATAAATAATGTTGGCATGATCACTCTCATGCTGTGTTACCTCGGTCAAAGCCCATTGGATATGCTCTTTCACCATCTCATCAGGGAAATCGAGTGCATTGTGCAATGCAGTTTTGATTTCTTCAGTTTCCTGCTGTGTTTGCATAATTTGATTACCTAATCCTACAGCAATATTTCGTTTCCATTTTCGATAACCAATTCGCCTAATCGCGGACCCTTCTGTGTACTCTAAGAACTCATTTTCCGTCCATTTGAATAAATCTACTAATGAACGATTGTGCAGTTTTTGCCTTGCAAAGAAGTCTTTTTCTTCAGTCACCTTTGCATATTTGTTCCAAGGACAGACAAGTTGGCAGTCGTCACATCCATAAACTCTATTGCCAATGGCTTTGCGATAAACCAAGGGTATTGCGTCATCGTTCTCTATTGTTAAATAAGAAATACACTTGCGAGCGTCGACAACATAAGGTTCTATAATTGCTTGCGTTGGGCAAATTGAGATACAAGCAGTGCACTTGCCACAATTTTCATCAACAGGTTGGTCGACCGGTAACGGTAGATTGATAAATAGCTCGCCCAAAAAGAAATATGAACCAGCTTCTTTATTGATTGTAAGTGAGTGTTTACCGGTCCACCCGAGACCCGCTTTCTCTGCAATTGCGTGTTCAAGAACGGGGGCTGAGTCCACGAAAGGACGAAATGATAAGTCTTTGGTGTATTCCTGAATTTGTTCAGCAAGCTTTTGTAATTTTTTGCGAATGACTTTGTGATAGTCTCGACCTAAAGCGTAGCGGCTAATATAGGCAGTAGACGACGACTTTAAATTACTTGCGAAAGACGCGTCTGGCGGCAGGTAATCCATGCGTACACTGATAATACGCAGAGTACCCGGGACTAATTTGTCTGGTGATAAGCGTTTATCGACATTTCGCTCAAGAAAACTCATGCTGCCCTGATAGCCATTCTCAAGCCAGTTGTTTAATGCTTTTTCGTGCTGACTTAGATCAACATCACTGATACCAATTTGCTGAAAGCCTAGCGACTTCCCCCAAGTCTTGATATTGTCGGTGAGCTGAACCAAATCTATTGAATTAATAACTGACATTTTCTACGGACACATTCGCATGTTGCATAAAAATACAGCTCCAAGTCTAACACAGAAACTTTATCGTGCTGACCAAGTTAAGCATTTTGAATTAGAAGCCGCCGCCAAGTTGGGTCTTTCGAAATTTGAGCTAATGCAACGAGCAGGAAAAGCGGTATTTGAACGTTGCGTTTCATTCATACCTAACGCACAAACTTATTTAATACTGGTAGGTATAGGCAATAATGCTGGTGACGGTTATGTCACTGCATTAAATGCAGTAAATGCGGGTAAATCGGTTATTTTATGTGCCGTTGATCCAGAGCGAGAGGTCACTGGTGACGTTGCAAGGGCTCAAAAAGCTTGGTTAGACAACGGAGGTAAAGTTGCAGCGTTCACCCCAGACTTACTTATCCGCAGTGACTTAATTATTGATGCACTGCTGGGTATTGGTATTTCAGGTATTATTCGCAACGAGTTTGCTGATGTGATTGACGCGATAAACGACTCAGAACTTCCTGTTGTCAGCGTCGATTTGCCCAGTGGCTTAGATGCTGATACCGGCGAATCGCTCGGTCGCTGCATTCAAGCTGATGTTACGATCACGTTTATTGGTATCAAGCTAGGTTTAACCACAGGAGCAGGCAAGCAATCTTGCGGGCAACTAGTTTTTGAAGATTTAGGTATTGGTAAAGCCTTCGCTGAACTAGCTAGAAGTGATGCTAATGCGCTTGATATTGCACATTTTAAAGGGCTTGCACCAAGACCTGTGCATAGTCATAAAGGGTCCTATGGTCGTTTATTATGTGTTGGCGGTAACTCGGGGATGGCTGGTGCTATAAGATTAAGCGCTGAGGCGGCATTGCGCAGCGGGACAGGCTTAGTAAAAGTTTATGCTCACGAAAATTCAAAAGTACAGATTAGTGCCGGGCGTCCTGAAATTATGGTTACTTCGACTAATTTGCAGGATGCATTAGCTTGGGCAACTTGTATTGTGATTGGTCCTGGACTCGGTCAAGATGATTGGAGTAGAACAACTTACGATACCGTTCTACATTTCTGTCAAAATAACCCAAAGCCTATGGTCATTGATGCCGATGCCCTAAATATTATGGCAAGCACGGCATCTTTCGTTAACATTGAAGATTACGTTATGACACCGCACAGTGGTGAAGCCGCACGGTTGTTGAGTGTCAGTATTGAAGAAGTAGAAAACAATCGATTTGTTTTTGCTCGCCAAGTAGCTGAACGATATCATGCAACATGTGTCTTAAAAGGGGCGGGAACTATTATTGATGATGAACAAAATGCTTGGGTTTGCCGGCATGGTAATCCTGGTATGGCAACAGCGGGAATGGGCGAGGTGCTGACGGGTATTATTGGATCATTAATGGCCCAAGGTGTAAGTACTCCTCTGGCATGTCAGTATGGTGTTTCCCTGCATGCAAAAGCCGGTGATATAGTTGCTGAAAAACAGGGTCAAAGAGGGATGCTTGCAAGCGACTTATTTGATACAGTGCGAATGTTAATAAACGAGTAACTACAAGTAATAAAGAGTATGTGGGCACCATGATAAAGAACGAATTTATAGCTCATTCTGAAAATGAGACGAAAAGTATTGCTATGCAATTGGCGAAGGTATTAATACAGCAAGGTTTAGGTGGTTTAACATTTTATCTCAACGGCGATCTGGGGGCTGGTAAAACAACATTTACACGCCACTTAGTTCAAGCTTTAGGGCACAATGGGAGTGTAAAGAGCCCGACTTATACTTTGGTTGAGCCTTATGAGATTGATGACATAAAGCTGTTTCATTTTGATTTGTATCGTTTAGCCGATGCAGAAGAGCTAGAATTTATGGGCATTAGAGACTATTTTAATGACAATAGTATGTGTCTTATCGAGTGGGCTGAAAAAGGTTGGGGTTTACTCGCAAAGCCAGATGTGCAATTAAACATAAAAATTGACACCGTTCATGATGACAAACGATGGTTCGAGTTTGTGGCAACATCCGATGCTGGTGAACGTTTATTAAGTGGGTTAACGTCACAAGCATTATAGGTAAATGAAATTCGCAAATTGGTAGTAGTTGAATATGCTATTCACCAAAACAGGGAAATGGAACGTCCGTAAGGTAATATTGTATAGTTCGATACTGTGTTAATCTTGAATTGTGGTTGTTGGAACAATAAGAATAAAAATACAATGAACAAAAATGTAGTTGCATGCAAAGTAGTGAGCTTGATACTAACGCTTTTCGTTAGCCTAACTTCGTATGCTCAAGCAAAATCCAATATTACTGATATTAGAATATCTCCAAGCGATGAAAATACTCGCATTGTTGTTGATATGTCAAAGCAAACTAGTTTCTCCTATTTTAACCTACAATCTCCTGAAAGACTGGTTGTTGACTTCAAAGATACCAGCAGTAAATTTAATTTCAGCAAAGTAGACAACAGCAGTAATCTGATTAAAAAAATCCGTTATTCAAAGCCTAAGTTTGCTTCCGACATGCGTATGGTGATTGAATTAAATAAAGATATAACCGCGCAGTTGTTCTCGTTGGAACCGAGCGCTGACTTCGGACACCGAGTTGTGATTGACTTAAAGGATCCTAATCCGGCACCTGCAGTTACCAACACGACTGCACCTAAACGTGACAAAGATATCATAATTGTTATCGATGCCGGTCATGGTGGCGTTGACCCTGGTTCGATTGGACCTAAAGGGACCTACGAAAAGAACATTACATTAAGCATAAGCAAAATGCTTGAAAAACGCATTAACGAAGAACCCGGTTTACGCGCTATCATGACCCGCACCGGTGATTACTATATTAGCCCAAATGATCGCCCCGATTTTGCAACAAAAGAAAATGCTGATTTACTTGTCTCTATCCACGCGGACGCATTTACCACGCCGCAGCCAAGAGGAGGTTCTGTTTGGGTGCTTTCAAAGGGCCGAGCGGACAGTGAATTAGGTCGTTTATTAGAAAGAACAGAAAGGAACTCGGAATTGCTTGGGTCAGCAGCTGACATCATCGGAGATCGCGATACAGAGCGCTATTTCGCCGAAACTATCTTTAACATGTCGATGGATTTATCACGGGCGTCGAGTTATGACATTAGCAACAAAGTAATTAAAGAAATGAAGAAAGTAACTAGGATGCACAAGAAAGTACCTCAAAGCGCTAGCTTAGCGGTGTTGACTGCACCAGAAACACCTTCGATTCTGGTTGAAGTTGGATTTATTTCCAATCCTCAGGAAGAGAAAAACTTGAATTGGCGAGCATATCGTCAACAATTAGCGGATTCACTATTTAAATCTATTCAGCTATTTTTTAAAAACGCACCGCCTGAGGGCACTTTATGGGCGCAGGAGCGCGACGATCAGCCACGAAAACATAAAGTGAGAAGTGGTGAGTCACTTTCAGTTTTGGCAAAGCGCTACAATGTTGATTTAGACAGTTTACGAGCAGTCAATAACATAAAAGGCGATTTAGTGAGGATAGGGCAAACACTAACTATTCCTGCATATTAATATAATAAAAACGACGACTTAACTAAGCGAAGATACTAGCATTGACTATCAAAATACTCCCCGCTCGACTTGCTAACCAAATTGCCGCTGGCGAAGTGGTAGAGCGACCTGCATCCGTTATAAAAGAACTCGTTGAAAATAGTATCGACGCGGGTGCAACCGAAATACTGGTCGAAATCGACAAAGGCGGGTACAAGCGGATGCTCATTCGTGATAATGGCAACGGCATTCCAAAAGAAGAGTTGAGCCTGGCATTAAGTCGTCATGCGACGAGTAAGATTGAGGATATCGACGATTTAGAATCTATTACGAGTTTGGGGTTCCGTGGCGAAGCGTTGGCGAGTATTAGTTCTGTGAGTCGGTTAACGCTGACCTCAAAAACTGATGACCAAGCAGAGGCCTGGCAGGCTCACTGCGAAGGTCGCGAAATGGAAATTCAACTAAACCCGGCCGCACATCCAAAAGGCGCGTCCGTTGAAGTGCTCGACCTGTTTTTCAATACACCGGCCCGACGAAAATTTTTACGTGCCGAAAAAACGGAATTTCAACATATCGAAGAGGTATTCAAGCGCATCGCATTAAGTCATTTTGAAGTTGGTTTTACGCTCAAACATAATGGTCGTGTTGTACATCGCTATCCTGCGGTATTGCCAGAATTAAAAGATAAAAGAATCGCTGCAGTTTGTGGCCAGGCATTTTTGCAAAGTAGCATTGCAGTGCATGGGCAATACGAAAACGTGTCAGTTGTTGGATGGTGCAATACCGTTGGGCAAGGTCGTGGGACTAACGATTTACAATATAGTTTTGTGAATAATCGGATGATGAAAGACCGTGTTATTTTGCATGCGATTCGACAAGCATTTGAGGGTATGATTGATTCACAAACCTATCCTGCATTTGTTTTGTTTATCACGATGCCACCGTCAGAATTGGACATTAACGTACATCCAGCCAAGCATGAGGTGCGGTTTCATCAAAGTCGCCAAGTACACGACCTCATATATAAGAGTGTATCGGATGCGCTGTTGCTGAGTGCTTCGACAGATGCTTTTGAATTCGATAAGAATGAGCCGGCTGGATCGGCAAGCGGTAATGTGACCTCATTATATGAGGTGCCAAAGCATTCATATCAGCAACCTCAAGCCTGCTCTCCAGACGAGAAAGTAAATCATGCTGATTCGTATGATGTACAAACGCCAGACACCGCCTATATAGCTTCATTGCGCTCAAGTGAGGTTAGCGATCATAACGTTAGTGCTTCACCTAGTTATTCACCGCAAGCGAGAGGTTTCGAAAATAAAGGAAGTAAGGGTGACAGTTATCAAGGGAGTCCTTACCACGGTGCTGGTCCGGTTAACCAAAGCGCAGCCAGTCACTATCAGAATTTGATGACTCCTAACAGCCAATCTTCTGAAAGCTCTTCAAATAGTGGTAGTTCGAGCGAATCTGCTTTCTCCTTTTTATCAATTGAATCCAAGCAACTTGTCTTTGTTCATAATGAAAAATTATGTTTTTTGCCCACTTACCATCTTCCTGCACAAGTTTTATATCAACAAATTCAGATATCCGGTGTGCAACAACCGCTGTTGATGCCCGTATCAGTAAAACGAGATGTCGCAGGAGCTCGGCATTTGCCCGACAAGCAAGATAATCAGCAAACTGTCCAGAATAGATTGATCATTCTGAAAGAGCTGGGTTTTGACATTCAATTACAGGGTGCAAAGTGGATATTAAAACAAGTGCCCGCTTCTTTGAGACAGCTTCCTTGGGTGTTAATTTTACCTAAGTTATTAGATACAGAGCCAGTGCTGAGTAACCGTAAAAATATGTTGCAATACATTTGCTTCTGCTGGGCTGAATCTTATGAGTTTACTTTCGCTGAATTACACAATTGGTTTCACGCAATGTCAAAAACCGATCAAGTGCAACTGATTACAACGTTTGCTAAAAAGGTTGATATACCGGTGGTCACTTTTTTGGCAGATCAAAATTGAGATGAGCGACTTCGCGATGTTACATACACAACATAAGTCTAAACTCCCACAAATTATTACTATTATGGGACCAACTGCCTCGGGCAAAACTGGGTTAGCCATTGAGTTGGCGAAAAAAATAAATGGCGAAATTATCAGTGTAGACTCAGCCCTCATTTATCGAGGAATGGATATTGGCACAGCTAAACCTGGGGTCGAAGAGCAAGCGGGAATTAAACATTGGTTGATTGATATTGTTGATCCACAAAACGCGTACTCTGTAGCAGAGTTTTGTCGAGACTCGCGAATATGTATAGAAGATATACTGCAACGAGGAAAAGTTCCTATTCTTGTCGGCGGAACTATGATGTATTTCAATGGCCTGATAAAAGGGTTGTCTAGCTTACCAAATGCGGATGAAAAAACACGTAGTCAAATTCAATTATTTATTGAACAACATGGATTGCAAGCTGCGCATGAGAAGCTCAGTCAGATCGATCCACAAAGCGGTAAGCGAATTCATGCGAATGATCCGCAACGAATTATGCGGGCACTAGAAGTATATGCTTTGACCAGTAAAACGATGACAGCTTTGCAAGGCATAAAACCTGATCCTTTACCGTATGAATTCACGCAGTTTAGTCTGATGCCAAATGACCGTGCTTTGTTGCATGAGCGCATCGTTTTGAGATTTGACCTTATGCTGCAAAATAATTTTGAACAAGAAGTGATAAAATTACGTAAACACAAATCACTAAACGTGAATTTGCCTGCCATACGCAGTGTAGGTTACCGTCAGATGTGGCAATATTTGGGTGGCGAATACAGTTTTGATGAAATGCGAGAAAAGAGCATTATTGCGACGAGGCAATTAGCTAAGCGTCAAATAACTTGGTTAAGAGGCTGGGAAGCCGCTGTTTCTCTGGAAACAGGCAGTAAAGAAAATGTCAAAATGATTTTGCAGTATATTAGGTAAAATTCGTTACATTTTTTTGCTTAAATAGTATACACTCGCTCATTAGTGAGGGTATTGCTAAAAAATAAAAATAAAAATAAAAATCACAATAAAGAGTAAGGATCACAAATGGCTAAAGGTCAATCACTTCAAGACCCATTCTTAAATGCGTTAAGAAAAGAACGCATTCCTGTATCAATATATCTTGTAAATGGCATCAAGCTACAAGGTCAAGTAGAGTCATTCGATCAGTTTGTTATTCTATTAAAAAATACTGTAAGTCAGATGGTATACAAGCACGCAATATCAACAGTGGTTCCTGCTAGAGCATTTGTAATGCCGGCTCAGGGCGACGGCGAAGGCGAATAATGCCAAAAGGCGTTAACAACACTATCTAAAATCAAGTCGTCTTGATGGGAAGTCATGTATTAATTGAAAGTCACATAAGGAGCCCTATTTGTTTGACCGTTACGAAGCCGGTGAACAGGCAGTTTTAGTTCACGTTGATTTCTCTGATGAAAGCGATAAAGAAGACATAAACGAATTGCAAATGTTGGTAAGTTCAGCGGGTGTAAATACAGCATCAATATTAACTACATCTAGGCGCTCTCCTCAGGCTAAGTTTTTTGTAGGTAGTGGCAAAGCGCAAGAAATAGCCGACACAGTAAAGGCGATTGGAGCAGATGTAGTCATTTTCAATCACCAACTTTCTCCTTCACAAGAACGGAATCTCGAAGCACTTATTTGTTGTCGAGTATTGGATCGTACCAGTCTCATTCTTGACATATTTGCGCAGCGAGCTAGGACCCATGAAGGTAAGTTACAGGTTGAATTAGCCCAATTAAAGCATCTATCAACAAGGCTTATACGGGGCTGGACTCACTTGGAGCGCCAAAAAGGTGGTATTGGTTTACGTGGGCCAGGTGAAACACAATTAGAGACCGATAGACGTTTACTTCGTGCACGAGTAAAAGGCATCATAAAGCGTCTCGAAAAAGTGAAAAAGCAACGTGAGCAGGGCCGTCGCTCTCGAAAACGAGCTGAGATCCCAACAGTATCACTCGTTGGTTATACTAATGCCGGAAAATCCACACTATTCAATACGATTACAAATGCGGGAGGTTATGCAGCTGATCAGTTGTTTGCTACGCTTGACCCAACATTGCGTAAAATTGAATTAGCAGAAGTTGGTCACGCTATTCTGGCCGATACTGTCGGTTTTATTCGCCACTTGCCACATGATTTAGTTGCTGCATTTAAAGCAACACTTCAGGAGACACAAGAAGCAGATTTGTTATTACACGTTATTGATTATGCAGATGATCAATATCTTGAATATACCGACCAAGTAAACGAGGTGTTAGATGAGATTGGCGCAGGTGAAGTACCACAACTAATCGTTTGTAACAAAATAGATAGACTTGAGGGCGTTGTACCAAAAATTGATCGTGACGATACAGGTCGTCCAATTCGTGTTTGGATTTCAGCGCAAGAAGGTTTAGGTATTGATTTATTAAAAAATGCCCTCACTGAATGTTTACATAGGGAAATGGTTGAACATCAGTTAAAAGTTCCTCCAAATGAAGGCAGGTTGCGTGGAATGCTCTATAATCTTAATTGCATTGCACAACAAAGCTATTCAGAAGATGGAGATTGGCTGGTTGATATTAAAATGCTAGAGAGTGATTGGAATAAAATAGATAAAGAATTGGATAATCGTCTCAATAACTACATTTTGTAGCGATTTTTATAAATTTAATAATCTAATCCAATCACGTTCTAGTATAAGTATTAGTAAAACAAAAACGTAAGTATAAATGACTTTAATTTTGGAGTGTCTGTATGGCTTGGAATGAGCCGGGTGGTGATAAAAACGACCCTTGGAAAAATCGCGGCGGTAAAGAACAAGGTCCACCAGATCTTGATTAAGTACTGAAGTATTTATTTAGCAAGTTTAGTAAGTCTGGCGGCGGCGGTGGCGGCGGCAGCGGTAAAAGCTATACTGGTTTAGGGCTAGGTTTACTGGTTGCTATTATTGTTGTTGTTTGTGGCTTGAGTGGTCTTTATACCATTAAAGAAGCTGAACGCGGCGTCATATTGAGATTCGGTGAAAATACCGGCCAGCTAGCACAACCTGTTTTACGCTGTAAGATGCCGTTTATAGATGAAATT
>JAWUVZ010000117.1:0-31012 GCA_034112105.1 Glaciecola sp.
AGAGGGGATAGAAGACGGCATTCGTGCCTTTGATAAGGAAAGTTTAGCCTCGCTGTCAGAGGAGGTGATGCATTTGCAAAAATTAGTCAATGATTTAACTGAACTGTCGAATGCTGAAATTGGTGCGATAAGTTATGATAAAACCAATCTTGATTTAACCAGTTTGCTTAAGCACAATATCCTGCGGCACCAGACCAAAGCCAACGCGGCAGGCTTATCGTTACTGACCGAAATAAAGGCCAAAAAGTTAATTGTTTGGGCCGACGAGACACGAATCAATCAGCTGTTTGATAATTTAATAAACAACTGCATTAAGTACACGGATGCCCCAGGCGAAATAGTTATTACACTGTCGACAGAAAACAACAGGGCAATAATAACGATCAATGATACTTTACCTAAGGTGCCACAAGCATCCTTAGATAAACTATTTGAACATTTATATCGTGTAGAAACTTCCAGGAATAGAGAAACAGGTGGCTCAGGTTTAGGCTTAGCGTTATGTAAAAATATTGTGCAAGCCCATCATGGTGAAATCACCGCTAGCGGATCATCACATGGAGGTTTACGGATTTTCTGTACACTACCTTTAGTTAATCCTTAGCCAATAAAAATCAATAACAGGATAACAATGGCTCATATACTGATAGTTGAAGATGAAGAAAAATTAGCGAAAATTATGGCTGACTATCTACAGCAGGCGGGTTATCAAACGTCAATTTTACTGGACGGCCTTGACGTAATAAACACCATAAAAACTCGCTCAATTGATCTTGTCTTGCTTGATCTCATGCTGCCAGGTAAAGACGGTCTCACCCTATGCCGAGAATTACGAGAGTTTAGCGATATCGCCATTATAATACTAACGGCAAGAGTAGAAGAAATAGACCGCCTGTTGGGGTTAGATATTGGTGCAGATGACTACATTTGTAAACCTTATTCACCGCGCGAAGTGGTCGCACGTGTGAAGACTATTTTAAGACGCATATCACCACAAGCAACAAGTTCCTCTACTATATTAACGCTTGATGGTGACACTTATCAGGCAAAAGTTTATCAACAACTTATCGAGTTAACGGCTATTGAATTTAACTTACTCAAAATTCTAAATAAGAAACCCGGTAGAATTTACTCACGTGCACAATTAATTGAGCTGGTTTACCAAGACAACCGAATAGTGAGTGAACGAACAATTGACAGCCATATTAAAAAGCTTCGTAAAAAGCTTAATACCGTAGAAACTGATAATGAATTGGTACAATCGGTTTATAGTGTTGGCTACAAGCTGATTTTACCTTAGCAATAGGTTACTAAATAATTCACTACGACTAAGGAAAATAAGATAATCAAGCCTTGGTGAGTTTGATCAGGTATTAAGAGCGGTAAGATTGTTTTCTGGTGTCTTAAACCGTGAAACTAGTATTTTCCTCAGTTTAAGCTAAATGGACCTTCATAGAGCATGTTTACAATGCAGATATGACAGCTTTGCTCCAGTATCTCCTTGGAAACTGTCGCAATAGGTTTTGGAAATGTCACCAAATTAGGAAAAGATATTCAATTTATTGAGAATCAAAAAGTATTTATTTATTAATTTAGTCGTAAAAAACAGCAAATCCTGAACTTCACTGATAAATTTTGTAGTCTGTTATCAAGCTTATCTGGTCTAACATTATGTTTAAATGGAAACTTCCAAAGTTGTAATGATTCCCAATTTAAACAACGTTGATCACAAATATCCCGCTTATCCGAAAATCAAGGTTGACATATAGACGTCTATACGGCAAATTGTGCCCATAAAATAATAATAATACTAACGACAAAAAGTTAAACTGAGAGGGTTGAACTACGTATGGTTAAGATTGCACGAAAAAACGTCAATATAATTACCCATACTAGTGATAATTTACCTCGCGCAGCCTTCAGTGCTGTGAGTCATATTGTAGCAATTATCATGATAATAAAAATGATGCAAACAATGACCAGTATGATGATTACCATGCCATTAAGGGGCAGTCGTTAGCTTTTGCATATTAAGCAGTTAACGAAAGCCCGCTAAAAGCGGGTTTTTTTGTATGTGGCAAATATAAGCTCAGTTGAGCACAGGAGAGATAAATGAAGGTTTTAAAGTTTGGTGGTTCAAGTCTCGCAGACGCAACTAGATATATGCGCGTGCTTGAAATTAGCACAGATACACACCAAACAGAGGGTGCTGCCGTCGTGTTATCTGCACCTAAAGGAGTGACCAACGCTCTTTCATTGTTATGTGAACAAGCTCAGTCGGGTAATGATTACGGCGAGCTTTTCGCAAAATTAAACATGACTCTGCACGCTATTGCAGATGATTTAAACGAGAGTTTAGACAGTTTTGCTTACCAGCCACTTAGTGACTTTATTACTGAAAAATTGTCGATACTTGAGCAACAGCTGAAAGGCATTGCGCTATTAAAAATCTGTCCTGACCAAATCACAGCTGCGATTTTGAGTCTGGGCGAGTATGTTAGCGTCCGTATTTTTAGTGAAATTTTGAACGCAAAAGGGCTTCGCAATAATATTATTGACCCTGTCGATTATATTGTCGCGCATGGTGATTACCTTGACAGCATTGCTGACTTAAGTGCGAGCAAAGCGCGTTTTTCCGACGTTGATACCAGCGGCGCTTCACTCATCATCATGCCTGGGTTTGTTGCGGTCAATGAGTTGGGCGAAAAGGTTACGCTCGGTCGTAACGGCTCGGACTATTCTGCAGCCATTTTAGCTGCGTGCATTGACGCGAGTTGTTGCGAAATTTGGACCGACGTTGATGGCGTTTATAATGCCGACCCTAATCAAGTAGATGGCGCTGTTCTACTCGATAAATTAACTTATCAAGAAGCGATGGAGCTGTCTTACTTTGGCGCTAAGGTACTGCATCCCAAAACCATCGGTCCTATTGCGCAATATAGTATTCCTTGTTTAATCCGCAACACCTTAAATCCAATTGCACCAGGTACATTAATTAGCCATGAAGCAAGTGAGAAGTGGACGAGCGTGAAAGGTATTTCTCACCTTGAAAATGTGGTGATGTTTAACATTGCAGGCCCAGGAATGAAGGGCATGGTTGGTATGGCTAGTCGTATTTTCGATGTTATTTCCACAGGTAATATTTCAATCAGTTTAATTACGCAAAGTTCGTCTGAATATAGCATCAGTTTTTGTATTCAAAATAAAGATGCTGACCGCGCCCTAGAGTTGTTAGAAGACAGCTTCGCACTTGAACTCATCAATCAACTACTTGAACCAATTGAAGTGCGTCGAGAACTCGCTATTGTGACACTGGTGGGTGACGGAATGCGCCAGTCACAGGGAATGGCGGCTAAGTTCTTTGGTGCATTAGCGCAGGCGAGAGTGAATAATGTGGCCATTGCGCAGGGCTCGTCAGAGCGTTCAATCAGTACCGTGATTGAAAATTCGAAAGCTAAAAAAGCAGTAAAAGTGATACATCAGAATTTCTTCACAAAAAAGCACACCATTGATGCGTTTTTGGTCGGGTGTGGAAACGTTGGCAAAGAGTTACTTCGTCAAATTGCGCAGCAACAACCTGCGTTGATGGCTAGAAATATTAGACTCGAAGTATTTGGTGTCGCTAATAGTCGTAAGCTATTGCTGAATAGCAATGGCGTTGACTTAAATTCTGATTGGAAGGCGGAGCTAGAAAAAGCGGATGAAGCATTCTCAGTCGCCCGTATCCATAAATTTGCGAATGATAACAGTTTAGTTAATCCAGTTATTATTGATTGTACAAGTAACGAAGTCATTGCAGACTTGTATATAGAAATGATGAATTCAGGTTGCCATGTTGTAACGCCAAATAAGAAGGCCAATACAGCATCCATGGATCAGTACCGAAAGCTACAACGCACTACCCAGAAAACTAACCGACAATACCTTTATGAAACCACTGTTGGCGCAGGATTGCCTGTCATTGATAACTTACAGAAACTAGTTGCAGCGGGTGATGAACTAGAAAGTTTTGAGGGTATTTTGTCAGGCTCACTGTCATATGTATTCGGTAAACTTGATGAAGGTATGAGCTTATCTGAAGCAACCTTAATAGCTAAAGAAAATGGCTTTACTGAGCCTGATCCTCGCGATGATTTATCAGGCATGGATGTGGCACGCAAGCTACTTATTATGGCGCGTGAGTCGGGTTTAGAATTGGAACTTGTCGACATTGAAATTGAATCTGTTTTACCCCCTAACTTTGACGACACAGGGACTGTTGAACAATTTCTAACTAACTTGCCGTCCTTGGATGCAGACGTAAAGAAAAGAGTTGAAAGTGCAAAAGAAGCGGGTAACGTGTTGCGCTATGTAGGCTCAATTAAACAAAATAAATGTAAGGTGTCCATTCAGGAAGTACCACTTAGTCACCCATTAGCAACGGTAAAAGACGGTGAGAATGCCCTCGCTATTCATAGTAAATATTACCAACCTATTCCGTTTGTTATACGTGGTTATGGTGCTGGCGCTACTGTTACTGCCGCTGGTGTATTCGCTGATGTACTTCGTACCATGCCTTGGACTCAGGATTTCGGATAATGACTACAAAAACAACAAAAGCATTTGCTCCCGCATCGATTGGTAATGTCAGCCTTGGTTTTGATTTGATGGGCGCGGCATTACAACCTATAGACGGCACACAATTAGGTGATTGGGTTGCGGTAACCGACGCTGATGAGTTTTCATTAAGTGTAGACGGTGCTTTCGCCGATAGATTGCCGCCGGGTTCTGAAAACAACATAGTGACCAAGTGTTATATTTTTTTCCAAAATAAATTAAGGTCTATTGCTAAATCGCCGCTCAAGGTTAAGGTACATTTGCACAAAGCATTGCCTATCGGTAGCGGATTAGGCTCGAGTGCTAGCTCCATTGTTGCTGCTTTTTATGCATTAAATGAACATGCAGAAAGGCCGTTTTCACAAGATGAACTTTTGGTTATGATGGGGGAGTTGGAAGGTCAAATTAGTGGTAGTGTGCATTATGATAATGTGGCGCCAAGCTATATTGGTGGTCTTGTGCTGATGACCGGCGAAGCCTCTCCAGTAGCGGTTAAACTTCCGTGTTTTGATAACTGGTATTGGGTTGTGTGTTATTCTGGCATTACCGTATCGACCGCTGAAGCGAGACGATTGTTACCTAAACACTATGCATTATCAGATACCCTTGATTTTGGCCGTCAACTTAGCGTGTTCGTCCATAGTTTATATACGCAAAATGAAACGCTAGCAGCGAAAATGATGACTGACGTAATTGCTGAACAGCACAGAAAAGTACTGCTACCACGATTCGATGATGCGCGCGCTGCGTGCATGGCTAGCAATGCATTAGCATTCGGCATTTCAGGGTCGGGCCCAACTGTGTTCGCCGTTGCTAAAGAGCTTGACGAAGCAAAAAAAATGCAGGCCTGGTTAGAAAAAGAGTATATTCAGAACAAAGACGGCTTTAGCCATATTTGTCAGTTAAGTGACAAAGGAACAACTCTCCTTTCTTAAGGTGTTTAGTTCGACAAGAATATAGACAGTTTGGGTGTCACAAAACCATAAAAGGCAGTGCTGACAACACCATTAGCAGAACAAAAAAACAAAGGTTTTAGACGTGAATTTAGTCAATTTGAAAGATGCGAGTGATAAAGTAAATTTTGCCGAAGCGGTAAAGAAAGGGTTGGGTAAAAATCAAGGCTTATATTTTCCTGAGGAAATTACTCCTTTTGAAAATATTGATGAAGTGCTGGCGTTGCCGTTTGTTGCAAGAAGTATTCGGATACTAAAGCAACTCATTGGTGACGAGCTACCGGACGAACTCCTTAGCAAAATTGTCACTACCGCATTTCAGTTTGGTGCACCTTTAGTTAAGGTGACTGAGAATATTTATAGCTTAGAACTTTTTCACGGGCCTACGCTTGCGTTTAAAGACTTCGGCGGGCGTTTTATGGCACAGGTGTTAGCTAACATCAGTGAAGGCCAGCCAATTACTATTTTAACGGCAACCTCTGGTGATACCGGTGCTGCAGTTGCTCATGCATTTCATGGTATTAATAATATCCAAGTTGTTATTTTGTATCCCAAAGGCAAAATAAGCCCACTCCAAGAAAAACTGTTTACTACGCTAGGTGGCAATATCCACACCGTGGCTATTGAAGGCGACTTTGATGGATGCCAACAGTTAGTGAAAGCAGCATTTGATGATCCTGAAGTGCGCGATGGTTTACACCTAAATTCAGCGAATTCAATTAATATTAGCCGCTTGCTTGCACAAGTTTGTTACTATTTTGAAGCGGTTGCTCAATTACCTAAAGAACAACAAGATAAAGCGGTTTTCTCAGTGCCAAGTGGTAATTTTGGTAATCTTACAGCGGGTATGATTGGAAAGTCACTGGGGCTGCCAATTAAGCGCTTTATCGCTGCGACTAATTCGAATGATACGGTGCCGCGTTATTTGCAAACGGGTGAATGGACACCTAAGTCCACCGTAGCAACTATCTCTAATGCAATGGATGTTAGCCAACCAAATAATTGGCCACGCATAGAAGCGCTAATTGAGCAGGGTTATATAGACAGAGATAGCCTTATAGGCGAGGCTATCGACGAAGAGTATACGCAAGTAGCTATGCGCCAATTAGCTAGCTTGGGCTATGTTTCAGAGCCACACGCAGCTATCGGATATCGCTCATTATCGCGTTCTTTAGTCGAGGGTGAAGTTGGCATATTTTTAGGTACCGCACATCCAGCTAAATTTAGAGAAACGGTTGAAAACGTCTTGGGACAACCCATTAGCTTACCGCAACCTTTGGCTGATTGTGTTGGTAAGCCAGATTTCTCTGTAGATATTGAAAATAGCTATGAAGCACTTAAGTCGCATATGTTTTCTATCTTAAAATAAGTAAAGGAGTGACTCACATGCAAACTTGGGAATCACTTTTTGATATTAAAACTCTGGACCAAACCGCCGCTCACAATGTCAGTAACAATGCAGATACAAATAATAAAACACCGTCGAGCAGGTTGTCTTTGCGCTCGGGTTTGCAACGTGCTCTTAATCATGTAGCGAATGAGCGTGCTGCTGGCAAGGTCGTTTTCCCTCCACAGGCTGATGTATTCAACGCCTTCAAACTAACTAAACCAGAAAATTTGAAGGTGGTGATTTTAGGGCAAGACCCTTACCACGGCTTAAACCAGTCGCATGGCTTATGTTTTTCAGTTCTCCAGGGGAATAAAATACCTCCCTCTTTGCGTAATATATACAAGGAACTTGCCACAGATATTCCTTACTTTTCCCCCCCTGAACACGGCAACTTAAGTCATTGGGCAGAACAGGGCGTTTTGCTCCTCAATACGGTGTTAACGGTAGAGCAGGCGCAAGCTAACTCGCATAAGAATATTGGTTGGGAACATTTCACAGACGGCGTTATTTCGACGATTAACAATGAATTCGAGAATGTGATTTTTTTACTATGGGGTGCACCGGCGCAGAAAAAATCGACGTTAATCGATCAAAACCGTCATACTATTTTTACCTCTGTTCACCCGTCACCTTTATCTGCATATCGCGGCTTTTTTGGCTGTCAGCATTTTAGTATGACTAACAAGATCCTAAAGTCATTAGGCAAAAAACAAATTGATTGGCAACCTAAATAGATACCAGATAATTGCCTGATGTGGAAAGACTGATGTCGTGCGCATTAATACTTCTTGCTCAAAACACACCTATTGATTTAAGGCGATATACTAAGAAATACGGGTAGGGATTAATCTGAAAACGTTGGTTATTTATGAAGATAATTAGGTAAATGTAAAAAAAATGCCACTCTGAACTTCTTGATATAGTTGAGTGGCATTTTTTCTGTTATCGCATCATTTGGTTTAATTCATGCTCTAAACTAGTATCCAAATCACATAGTTCTCTTTCGAGTTTATATTTGTCTTGAATAGCTTCAATCTCTCTCCATTTTCGTTTTTTGCTTTTGGTTTTAACTGGACGGGACTCTGTATCGATTATTGACATTAACTCGGCTCTTTCCACGTGCATCTCCTTATCGAAACCGTTTACTGCATATCCAACTCACGCTATGAAGAGCATTTTTCCTAACTGCTCATACTTAATATGTACCATACGCGTTGCAAAATTAAAACATATTAATTAACTGTTTATTAACTTTCCATTGCATTTTTACTACATTAGCGGCGATTTATTCTACGTTTTATGTTTTTGTGCTTGATTAAATTGAACAATTAGTGCCGCAGTCGATGCGTCTAAATGTTCATCACTCTTGCTCCCTTTAATGACATCTAATACATCATTGCCCAATAGTTTACCTAGTTCCACACCCCATTGGTCAAAAGAATTTACATCCCAAATCGCACCTTGAATTAACACTTTGTGCTCATATAAAGCGACTAATGCGCCGAGTGTTTTGGGATCAAGTTGCTCAAACAAAAGCGTATTACTTGGTTTATTACCCGGCATTGTCTTATGCGCAGCCAGTCTTGTGCGTTCTTCATCAGAGTAACCTTTATCCGCTAAGTCTTGATAGCACTCTTCAAAGGTTTTTCCTTGCATTAAGGCTTGAGTTTGGCCAAAGCAGTTTGACGCTAACATTGCATGATGTGTGTCATCTTGATTAGATACATTAAGTGGCAACATGAAGTCTGCAGGAATGGGCAGGTTACTTTGGTGGATCAGCTGATGAAATGAATGTTGGCCATTAGTTCCTTCACCGCCCCATATAATCGGCCCCGTACCGTGATCAACCGTCGCACCGTTTTGTGTGGTTACCTTGCCATTACTTTCCATATCAAGTTGTTGAACATAAGCTGGAAAGCCTCTCAGGTAATGATAATAAGGCAATAACACATGTGACTGTGCGCCCATGAAGTTACGATACCAAACACCTAATACCGCCAGTATGACCGGTAAATTTGATGCAAATGGTGTTGTTTTCGCGTGTTCATCCATATCGTAAGCACCTTGGAGCACTTGCCTGAAATTATCAAAACCAATTGCAAGACAAATAGGTAAACCGATCGCAGACCAAAGGGAGTATCTACCACCTACCCAATCCGCCATAGGGAACACATTGTTAGCCGCCATACCAAATTCAGTTGCTGCCTTTACATTTGAGGATACGGCAACAAAATGTTTTGCTATATCAGCGTCAGTTGCACCTTGTTGCAAAAACCACGCCTTTGCAGTGAGCGTATTTTGCAGCGTTTCTTGCGTACTAAATGATTTGGATGACATGACAAACAGGGTCTCTTCAAAATCACACTCGGATAAAACGTCTTGAATGTGACATGCATCAACATTAGCCACAAAACGCACATCCAACGCTTTATTTTGATAAGGCTTAAGCGCTTCAGTGACTATCTTAGGGCCAAGAAATGAGCCGCCAATACCAATACAAACGACTTTTTTAATTGGTTTTCCGGTACAGCCTTTGTGCGCGCCTGATTGGACACTTTCTGTGAAGGCTTTCATTCTGTCCAAGGTAGCGAAAACACTCGGCATGACGTCTTCGCCATCAACCATGACCGGATTACCAGAGAAGTTTCTCAGTGCGGTATGCAAGACTGCACGATGTTCAGTGGTATTAATCGGGTCACCAGCAAACATAGCATTAATTTTATCGCTGACTTGACGCTGCTGCGCAAGCTCAAAAAGGGCGGTTAATACATCTTCGGTAACCCGATTTTTACTATAATCAAGGGTAATACCACAAGCTGTAGTTGTGTATTTACTTGCACGGTCTTTGTCGCTAGCAAACCAGTCTCGCATATGTTGGCGCTTGACACTGGTTGAGAGTGTTTCGAGTGTTGACCATGCTTGAGTGTGACGAATGAGTTCCACGGTTGAATCTCCAATTTTTAAAATGTAGTACATCGATAAATACACAAAAAGCACACTAAACTTTGACCGTAAGCAAATAAATGCAGAGTCTGATTTATGCATGCCCTATGTTTTAAAAATTTAGCAGGGTGACTTTATGAATTGCCCCTGCTAAGTCATTTTGTTGTGAGCATAAGCCGCTTATTTCTACTAAGCGCTAGTAAAAACGATTATCGTAAAAAGTAGTAGCGTTCAGTGTGATGCTTTAGATTATAGCATTTCGTCTAGCAAAATTTCGAGCTTCGCTTGGTCTGCAGCGAAGTTACGGATACCTTCGGCTAACTTCTCTGTGGCCATTGCATTCTCATTCATATCCCATTTGTATTGGGCTTCGGTAAGTTTGTCGCCGACATTTTTTACTTTGCCATTGTCCATTAGATAAGGCTTTACTTCGCCTTGTGTATTGGATAATTCTTCAAGTAACTGTGGGCTAATAGTTAAACGGTCGCAGCCTGCGAGGTAAAGGATTTCGTCGATGTTCCGGAAACTTGCGCCCATAACAACGGTTTTGTAACCATATGATTTATAGTAGTTATAGATTTCGGTTACAGAAATGACGCCTGGATCTTCATTACCTAGATAGCTGGTTTTACCTGTGCTTGCTTTATACCAGTCTAAAATGCGGCCTACAAATGGAGAAATTAAAAATACACCCGCTTCAGCACAAGCTCTTGCTTGAGCAAAACTAAACAGTAAGGTTAAGTTACAATTAATTCCTTCTTTCTCTAAAATCTCTGCCGCTTTTATACCTTCCCAAGTGGATGCGATTTTGATTAAGATACGGGATTTGTCGATACCTTCGTCTGCATATAATTTAATCAGTTTGTGTGCTTTTTTAACAGTTGCTGCTGTATCAAAACTTAACCTAGCATCAACTTCGGTAGAAACCCGGCCAGGGATAACGCCAACAATCTCTTTACCAATGGCGACAGCTAGTTTGTCGCCCGCATCAATGAGCTGCTGAGCTGGTTTTGTTGATTGCGCTTGTGCCCATACAACAGACTCTTTGATTAATTTAGCGTACTGAGGCAATGAGGCCGCTTTGAGCAGCAGTGAAGGGTTAGTTGTAGCATCTACAGGTTGATATTTTTTAATAGCTTCAATGTCGCCTGTGTCAGCAACCACAGTGGTTAGCGTTCGCAATGATTCAAGTTGTGTTGTCATTTTTGAGCCTTAGAGTAAAATAATGTGTCTAGATTACCGATTGTCGCGGCAACTGGCTATAACAGATTGTCTGTTTTTATATTATGAATATATAGAAATTTATTAAATTGCCCCCATATGCTAACTAAGCGAAGAAAAAAGGATAGAAAGTTATTATGTTAATGGTTGTTTCCCCTGCAAAAAATCTTGATTTTGAATCTTCATTACCTACCCAAGAGTTTACTCAACCTAGTATGTTGAGTGATGCCAAAGCGTTGGTAAAAACCTGCAAAAAGTTAGCGCCAAGTGATTTAGCAAGTTTAATGCACATCAGCGATAAGCTGTCGATATTGAATGCCGAACGGTTTTCAAGCTTTACAACTCCTTTTACGCCCGCAAATGCACGTCAATCAATATTTGCCTTCAACGGAGATGTTTATACAGGCCTTGATGCAAAATCCTTGAAAGAAGAGGATATTCAGTTCGCACAAAAGCATTTACGTATTCTCTCTGGTCTTTACGGTTTGTTGCGCCCATTAGATTTAATGCAACCTTATCGCCTCGAAATGGGGACAAAATTGGAAAATACGCGGGGCAAGTCATTATATGAATACTGGGGTACCTCAATTACTCAAGAATTAAATAAAGCACTTAAGGACGCAAGTCAGCAACGTGATAATCAAGGAAATGGCGATCCAGAAAATGACGGTAGCAACATCCTGATAAATTTAGCGAGTAACGAATACTTTAGTTCGGTGAAGAAGAAATTGCTTGGTGCACGTATTATCACTCCACATTTCAAAGATGAGAAAAATGGAAAGTATAAAATTATCAGTTTCTACGCTAAGAAGGCCCGCGGTTTGATGGCACGCTACATTATTGAAAAGCGTATTACGTGTGTTTCAGAATTGAAAAGCTTTAATAGTGCAGGCTATCAATATAATGATTTAGAGAGCACAGCGACAGAACTGGTCTTTAAACGAGCCGAGTAGGCGTGAAATTAAATAACACAAAAAAAGCCTCTACCATGTGCTTATGTGGTGAGGCTTTTTATTATTGTATTAATTTATCATCTGCATAATTTATAGAGTCAACGGCCTAATCAACATACATCTCTTGCTGTAACTCTAAAATTTGTGCCTCATTGCCTTGCTGTATATTAATGTCAAAACGAAAATTCTCTTTGTGAACATGTGAAAAAACCGCTAAATAGTATATCGCGTCTCCGTCTATCACCTTTTTGAATGATAACTTTTTGCTATTACCTAGCAAATTTCTTGCGGTGCCGGTTATCGATACATTCTGCGCTTTGCTATCATTGCTATCTAACACCGAAATATTTACAAATGAATTATATTTACTGCGCACGATGGAATTAGCTCTAGCTATTTCAGGTGTTAAAAACGTGGTACCGAGAACAATGTGATGCACCTCCCAGTTACCTAATTGAGTTTTCTCTTCTGCGCTAACTTTTGCATGCATAAGCAAAGTGGTAAGCAATAATGTTAAAAATACTGCGCCACGAGCTAGTTTTGTTTGGTATTGCTTATTGCCTGAATGTGCCATGATTTTCCTTCTTGTTTACATTAAGTACGGTAGATATTGACCTATTAGATCTAATGCAAATTGAATTGCTAAAATCAACACAAGAGGAGAGAAATCTAATCCGCCTAATGACGGCAGGAACCGACGAATAGGAGCTAACAAAGGATCAGTAAGCTGATGCAAAAGATAGCGAATTGAAGGCCCAACGTTAGGCACAAAACTGAGTATCATGTTGCCTATCAAGACAATAAAAAGTAGCCAAAACGCACTTTTAAGTAAGCCAAATAGCACTAAAACAAGTGTAGTTAGCACCGGAAACATAGAACCACTCAGTACAAAGAAAACGATAAATTTCGTGAGAATGACTAAAAATGCAAACACAAATGTGGCTGTGTCGAATTTACCTAAAGAGGGAATTACTCTGCGCAATGGGCCAACGGCAGGCTGGGTCGCTTTAACCACAAACTGACTTAACGGATTATAGAAATCGGCACGCGCCCATTGTAGCCAAAGTCTTGCCAGCACAATCATGGCGTAAGTATCAAAAAAAAATGTAATTAAATTATTGAAGGCTAACATCTTGGATTCCGTTTAAGTTAAAGGTCAGATGACATTTTTACAGCTCTTGCAACCGCAGCCTGCATGGCTTTGCTCACAATAGCTTCTAAATTATTTTCTTGGAAAGTACTAATTGCTTCGTGTGTTGTACCCCCCTTGGATGTAACTTGGGATCTAAGTTCACTTAATTCAAGGTCTGGATTGTGACAAATCATTTCAGCACTGCCTAACAATGCTTGTTGCACTAGTAGACGAGCGTCGTCTTTGTCTAGTCCCATTTTTATAGCTTCATCCTGCATTGCTTGGGCAAATAAGAATAAGTAGGCGGGACTGCTTCCGGCCGCAGCAATAACGATATTAATTTGACTATCTTTTTCTACCCATAATGTTTTGCCAACGTGATCCATAACGTGTCCAACAAAGTCACGATCAACTTGGGTTATGGAATCAGGAGCATAAAGTCCAGTCATCCCTTTACTAAGCGAAGAAGGTGTATTGGGCATAGTGCGCACAACTTGATCGTAATTACCTAGCATTTCAATTAAACGATCGGTTGTGATGCCTGCCGCAATAGACACCATAATTTTACCATTAAGTGATGTCTTTTGAATAAGGTCTGCGCAAGTAGCCGCCATGATTTGTGGTTTTACCGACAAAATTACAACATCGCTAGCTTCGCACGCTTCTATATTTGATTGGGTTGTATTAATACCAAAATCAGTAGCCAAAGCATCTAGCTTTGGCGTGGATGGGTTGGATGCAGTGATTAATTTGGGGTCATAACCGCCATTGACCAAACCACTAATAATACTTCTGGGCATATTACCCGCGCCGATAAAACTTAACTTACGTGCTTGCATGTTTCTCCTTCACATTTGTTGATTAATGAGTGCTTAGTCGAAAGCGTTAGCAATAGTCGTACGCTTAATCACGTGCGCCAAAAATAGCAGTGCCAACTCTAACTATTGTAGAGCCACATTCGATAGCCGCAGGTATATCGCCACTCATACCCGTCGATAGAGTATCAAATTGTGGATACTTTTGCTGACAAGTAGCGAATAAAGCCTGCACTTTTTTAAAAGATGCCAGCTGTTCTGACTTTACCTTACTCGCTTTTGGAATTGCCATTAAGCCTCTTACACATAATCGGTTCAGTTTTTCGCAATCCGACAATAAATGCATAAGTTCGTGTGGCAATACACCTGCTTTGGTTTCTTCTTCATCTATATTAACTTGAATGCAAATATTCAGTGGACTGGCGTAATTATGGCGTTGGTCATTGAGTCGTTTTGCAATTTTAAAGCGGTCAACAGAATGCATCCAATCGAAATTTTCTGCCACTAAACGACTCTTGTTTGATTGCAATGGGCCGATAAAATGCCAAGAGATATCAGATAAGTGCTTCAGTTCAGCTATTTTGTCGACGCCTTCTTGGACATAATTCTCACCAAATGAACGGTGTCCGGCTTCATACGCAATAATAATATCCGATACGGGTTTGGTTTTACTTACTGCTAATAATTCAATATTCTTCGCAGCACGGCCAGCCTGCAACGCACATTGTTCTATTTGAGAACGAACCGTCAGAATATTTTCGGCGATATGATTTGTCATTAGTTAGTTTCTCAAATTTTAGTAGTACAGTATTAATTATTTATATCAACGTTCGAATCAGCAACTATTTTTGGAGTGACCCCATAGTGGACATTAACGAACTTCTCGCTTTCAGTGTAAGCAATAAAGCCTCAGATTTACATTTATCTGCAGGATTACCTCCCATCATCCGGGTTGATGGCGAAATGCGTCGTCTCAATGTTGAGCCGCTCGATCACAATCAAGTACACTCTTTGATTTTCAGTATTATGAATGATCATCAACGTAAGGATTACGAAGAAAACCTAGAATGCGATTTTTCTTTTGAAATAAAAGACTTATCTCGGTTCAGGGTCAACGCCTTTGTGCAAAACAGGGGTGCTGCAGCTGTTTTACGTACCATTCCGAGTGAGATTCTAACACTAGACCAGCTAGGTGCGCCGGAAATTTTTAAACAAATAATTAATCAACCTACCGGTATTGTGCTCGTTACAGGAGCAACCGGTTCAGGAAAAAGTACGACGCTTGCAGCCATGGTTGATCATATTAATACGCACAAACGTGAACATATTCTTACTATTGAGGATCCAATAGAATTTGTACATAAAAATAAGATGTGCGTAATGAATCAGCGCGAGGTCCACCGTGATACACATAGCTTCAACAATGCCCTTCGGTCTGCCTTGCGTGAAGATCCGGATGTTATTCTGGTCGGTGAATTACGAGATCTAGAAACTATTCGTCTAGCTATATCAGCGGCAGAAACCGGTCACCTTGTGTTCGGCACGTTACATACTAACTCAGCGCCAAAAACGATAGACCGTATTATCGACGTATTTCCAGCGGAAGAAAAGTCAATGGTACGTTCAATGCTTTCTGAATCGCTGCGCGCGGTAGTATCACAAACGCTATTGAAAAAAGTGGGCGGGGGACGAATTGCTGCTCATGAAATTATGATCGGTATACCCGCGATCCGAAATCTTATTCGAGAAGATAAAGTGCCACAGATGTATTCAGTTATCCAAACAGGGCAAAAGCACGGCATGCAGACGATGGATCAATGTCTGCAACGTCTAGTTGCTATGGGTGTTATTTCAGCTAATGATGCAGCGTCTAAGTCAATAGATAAGCCGCCATCAATAGGCATGTAAGCACAACAGAGGATCAATTATGTTAAGTTTACACCAATGTTTGCAGGATATGGCTGCGCATAGTGCATCGGATTTATTTATTACAGTTGGCATGCCAGTTAGCGCCAAAATTAACGGACGTATGACACCGTTAACTGCGATGAATTTAACTGAACCTGAAGCCCTCGAACTCGTGCATGATGCAATGAGCGAGAAGCAAAAAAAATCATTTGTAGAGGAAAAGGAATGTAACTTCGCCATTTCTATTGACGGTGTTGGCCGTTTCAGATGCAGTGCTTTTTGGCAACGCGACCAACCAGGTATGGTTGTCCGGCGCATTGTAACGCAAATTCCAAATGTAGACGAGTTGGGTTTACCACCTGTATTGAAGGACATCATCATGTCTAAGAAAGGCTTGATATTGTTTGTTGGTGGCACTGGTACAGGCAAGTCAACCTCACTTGCCGCTCTTATTGGGCATAGAAATCAACACTCTCACGGGCATATATTGACCATTGAGGATCCTATTGAATTTGTGCATGAACATAACAACTGCGTAGTCACTCAGCGTGAAGTCGGTATCGACACGCATACGTTTGATGACGCCCTGAAGAGTTCATTGCGCCAAGCTCCTGACGTTATATTGATTGGTGAAATTCGCTCTATGGAAACGATGGAATATGCAATGGCGTTCGCTGATACCGGACACTTATGCGTTGCTACGTTACATGCAAATAATGCAAATCAAGCAATTGAACGTATTATGCATTTGGCTCCACCAAACATGCACCAGAAGCTCCGTTTTGATTTAAGTCAAAACATCAGAGCTATTGTAGCTCAGCAACTAGTGCCGACCATCGATGGTAAAGGTAGAGTTGCCGCGATAGAAATTTTGTTGAATACGCCATTGGTATCAGACCTTATTCAACGAAATGAAATTGGTATGTTAAAAGAAGCGATGATGAAGGGAAAAGAGCAGGGTATGCAAAGCTTTGATATGGCGATTTATGCGCTGTATAAAGAAAATCGTATTACCGAAGAGCAAGCGATGCACAATGCCGATTCTCCAAATGACTTACGTTAAATGATAAAGCTAGATAGTCAAGACGGCACTGGCTTAGGCAGTTTGAGCGACGTTTCTATAGACATGGGTTAGGCACGGCGAAGGCATTTTCTATTTGACTCCAGTATTTAATACCCTTCGCCATTGTTAAATCGGGGGTTCAATAACCCCCGTTATTGGTAAATCCTATTAAGACTGGTGTTTATTGGTTAGATTTGTCTGCTTTACGGTATAACATTTCTGATCGCCATAATAATTATCTTTAAAGTTACATACTTGAATACTTTGTTTGCGCTTGCTTAGTACTAGACACTGGAGCAGCTGTATGATGATATCGTGCATCGTTTCTCCCTTATTACTCTCAAAGTAAAATTATATTTGCCAGCTAACGACAGTCGTTGTCATTTCCACTTATGTTTGTTTCTATTAGGATAATAGAGTGTATTTACCATCATTAAAATCGATAAAAAACAATCGTTTTAATCGTTTTTAATGATTGGCGAATTGTAAAATTAGTTACCGACATTTTGTAATCTTTTTAACCTACGATCTGTCCACCATGAAAAAGAGCGTTCATATAAGCAGATTTGAGAGCACAAACTATTTACAAAAGAGAATTTAATGCAAATATTTTTTCGTCATCATGACCGTTTTCACGTCTATCAAATCAAAAGTATTTTAGACGATGCAGGTGTCCCCTGTTTTGTAAAAAATGAGCTCGTGCAGGGCGCTATCGGAGAAATACCGCCCATGGATGCTGAACCTGAAATTTGGCTTCACGATGATGAATGGCAACCTAAAGCACAAAAAATACTAGATAGCTTTTATCAAGAGCAAGCCGATATAAGCCCTGATAACAAAAATGATTGGGCATGCATTACCTGCGGGCACATGAATGAATTTCAGTTTGCAATTTGTTGGCAGTGTCAAGAACCCAGAATGAACAACGCTGATTAATGCTACCTAAGTGCTAAATATGCTGTTTTTTGAGTGTATTTATTTATACCTGGCACTTATATCATGTACCTTAATTGCTAATTAAAAGCTTGTTGACTCGGGGGGGGACAGTATATATTTCATGTACGAAGCACGATGACTTAATAGGTAACACAGTAAAATTAGTTAATGAGCAATTTTCAATGGGTGCCGTGTTAGGAACCCTTGCCTTTATTGTTAATGGGTTTTTAGTGGCTAACATGGCTGGTGGTGTTCCAATTTACTTTGGAAGCATTTTTGTCCTGCTATGCTTACTGGCTCTCCCTTTTCGTGTCGCGTTTTTGGCTTTGTGCGCGAGTATGCTGCCGCTCTTAATTTATGACAGCTACATGCCTTTAGGTTGGTTACACTGTTTACAGTTTTTTGTTGTTGCGCTGTTACTTTACTGGGGGGTAAGATTTTTAACGGCAATTCTATTTTTTTGGTTACTTATTGGATTGCCTATAAGTAGTTTTATTGTTGTTACAAATTTATCTCTCAACTTTCAAGCTTCTGTTTTCATGGCATTATCTTTCGTGATAAGTGCATATGTATGCGCAATGCTCGCCTTAATCGTTTATTGGCTTCTTCCGGTAAACAGTCGATTCAATCAGATTCAGGCCCTACCTAAATTTTCAGCTGTGGTCTTTGAATTTAACCTAGTTAGCGTAATGTTACCTGTGTTTATGGTCGTGTTATTTTTTATCGATCGCTCAACGTATGATAGCGAGGTGTTAGTTAGCGTAGAGTTAAATAATGCGATAGAACAAGTCAATACAAGTTCTACGCGATTATTAGACAATAAAGTGCATGCACTGACATCAACTGCAACGTTGTTAATCAATGAAAAGAATACTCAAAATCATGCACAAATACTCGATACTGTTGCAAACGCCAGTTCCAATATCGAGAGTATGGTGGTAAGTGATAAAGACGGAAACATACTGCTAGCTGCGCCTGCAGAATATGCTGCAAAGTTGCCGGCTTTGTCGGGCCTAAATATTTCATACCGTAACTATTTTCAGCAAACCAAGCAAAGTAGTAAACCTGTTATCTCTAAAGCAATTAAAGGAAAAGGCCTTGGTTCGTTAGATATCGTAGCAATTACGGCCCCTATAGTAATCGACGGTGACTTTGCCGGTATAGTTCAGGCTGCCATCAAGCTGGAGCTGCTTGTTGATCGAAGTGTTATTGATGTCATTCAAAGTGGTCAAATATCGTTTATTGTCACTGATGCTCTGGGTTCTATAGTTTACAGCTCTGCGCTATTGGGTTTGAATCAACTTGACTATTTTGGAAAAAATAATGGCTCAGTAGCTTATGGCTTTTCTCTTCCCCAAATAACAATTTCTGGACAAAACTATTTATATCGGGAATTTTCAACTGGAGCCGGGTGGAAAATATATGCACTGACAGAACCAAGCCAAATTTTCAAAGATACGAGTACATATTTCACATTCATGATTATCATTTTTTTGATAAGTATTATATTTATTGGCATTTTGTCAAAAGGGTTAGCGTCAAATATAGTGAGGCCACTGCGAAACTTAGAAGCATTCATTAAAGGGAAAAAGCGCCCAGAGAATCTTATTGCAGAGGCAAGAGTAAGCCAAGAGATGTTAAACGTTACAATGAATGTTATTAAGACTCAAAAACTTACGATGGACTTTCAGAGTGAACTTAAACAACAGGTAGAAGAGAAAACAAAAGAACTACAGGTTGTGAATGCAACACTTTTGAGGGTTTCAAGAACTGACGCATTAACTGGTTTATTTAATCGCGGCGCTTTTGACTCACTCGTAAAAGATGCATATATGTACTGCAGAAGAAATAGACTAGCATGCACGCTGACTTTAATTGATATCGATTTCTTTAAGAGTGTTAATGATTCATATGGACATAATGCGGGTGATCAATGTCTTATTAATGTTGCTAATATTATCGCGGATATGTGTCGTCGCGACACTGACATTGTAGCAAGATATGGGGGGGAGGAGTTTGTGTTGTTTTTCGCTAGCGATGAATCTGAAAAACATATCCAACATATAGAGCTAATTCGTGCCGCCATTGCAAAATATCAAACAACCTGGGACGATTTGCCTATTAAGCTAACCGTAAGTTGCGGTGCAGTGAGGGTTGAACATGACTTCTCGAAAGACTTGATTGGCCTTATTTCTCTAGCCGATGAACAACTTTATTTAGGTAAACACAGAGGAAAAAATCAAGTAAACGCGACCATTATCTAAAATAGAACTCTAGAAAATGCGACTAGGATGAAATATCCATTAGGTCAGGCGACTGTCTTTTCTTATCGGTATCTGAGTTAATATTGTTCCAAGACCCAGCTTTCGTAAATTAAACAAGCTGAAACGCTATCTACTTTTTCCTTTGTTAGCTTTTTAAATCCACCTAACTCGAATAAACGCGCTTTTGCATCTACAGTGCTCAAGCGTTCATCAAATGTATGAACCACCAAACCAAACCTGCCATGTAATCGGCTAGCAAATTTTCTTGCGCGTTGTGTCAGCTCTTGTTCCGTGCCATCCATATTCAACGGTAAACCTACAAGCAGATTCTGAGGTTGCCATTCGGCAAAAATATCAGCAATGGTTTGCCAATTAGGTATGCCGTCATTTGCTTTTATTGCTGATAAAGGTGATGCGGTTCCTGTGATCATTTGGCCAACGGCAACGCCAATGCTCTTGGTGCCATAGTCGAAGGCAATGGTGGTACTATTTTTCATTTAAGCATGACCAACTTCTTGGGTCAGTTGCCAAACATCAACACCTAGCCTGGTAACCGCCGCTTGCCACTTTGAATGGACGGGGGTATTGAATAGTAGTTCATGATCGGCCTCAACAGTAAGCCATGTATTCTCTTGGAGTTCTTGTTCGAGTTGTCCTGCTTCCCAACCAGCATGGCCAAGTGCGATAAGTGATTTTTCAGGACCTAAATTGTTGCCGATAACGCTTAAAATATCTTTGGAAGTGGTTACCATAATCTCCGGTGTGACGGCGACACTAGAACTCCAACCTTCTTGGGATCCATGCAATATAAAACCTCTATCTTGATGCACTGGTCCTCCACAAAACACAATTTTTTCGCTTTTGTTATCTTCAACAACGGCATTCTCATCGGTTTGGGAAATGAGTTCTCGAAATGTCATTGATGAGGGAAGGTTGATAACAATACCCATAGCCCCTTCTTTGTTGTGCTCGCAAATATAAATAACAGTTCGTTCAAAAAAGCCATCTTCTAAGGAAGGCATAGCTATCAAAAGATGATTCTTTAGACTATTTTCTAACAGATTTAAGCTTTTCATGTATCTTTATTATTTCCTTATTGAAGTCTCTTCTCGATAGCATTAAACAAGATGCCGCAAATGTTAATGTCATATTCGCCCTCTATTTCCTTCACACAAGTGGGGCTGGTAATGTTAATTTCAGTCACTTTATTGCCAATGACATCAAGTCCGACAAATAGTAACCCTTGTGCAGACAAGTTTTTTGCTATTTTGTTAGCAATCGCAAAGTCTGATTCTGATAAAGGCTGAGGTCGTCCTGTTCCCCCAGCAGCTAAGTTACCGCGTGTTTCATTTTTAGCTGGGAGTCTTGCTAATGCATAGGGAATAACTTCACCATCGACAATCAAAATTCGCTTATCACCATCCTTTATTTCAGGTAAATACTCTTGAAACATAGCGTATCGGGTGCCCAACTCAGTCAGCGTTTCAATAATAACACCTAAGTTATTACCATCTTCTTTCACTCTAAAAATCGATGCACCACCCATGCCATCAAGCGGTTTACAAATGATATCCCTATGCTTAGCGTGAAACGCTCGTATCAATTTATTATTGCTGGTAACCAAGGTGTCAGGTATCAGATCTGGAAACAAGGATGTGAATAGTTTTTCATTAAAGTCTCGTAGCGCCGAGGCTTTATTGACCACTAAGCAGCCAAGATTTTCTGCAAGTTCAAAAATTTGTGTTGCATACAAAAATTCACTATCAAAGGGAGGATCCTTGCGCATTAACAAGGTATCTAAGTCGCCTAAACAAATATCTTGTTCTGACTCAAAAGTATACCACTGTGCAGCATCGTTCTGAACACGAAGTGATTTAGTGATGGCACGGGGTTCACCATTTAAAATATAAAGGTCGCCCATTTCCATATAGTACAAATCGTATCCACGCTTTTGAGCTTCAGTCAGCATAGCAAAACTCGTGTCTTTTTTGATATTAATGGCAGAAATGGGGTCCATCACAATGCCAAGTTTAATTGTCATAAGCTTATTCGTCTCTTGTATGTTGTTTTCATATTGTTACTGTGTCGCTGAATTTCAAGCTAAAGGTCACCAAATAGTGCCTGCATTATGGCAATACTAGCCAAAGCGGCAGTTTCTGTACGCAAAATGCGAGGACCTAAATTAACGGATGTAAAGCCCGTTTGTTCACAAGTGTAGACCTCTTGTTCGGAGAGCCCTCCCTCAGGGCCTATTAATAGTCTAAAACCGTGCACAGGTCGCGTTAAGCTCGACATATACTTTGTACTGCTTGGCGTTAGCATGACTTTTTGTTGTTCTGTAGATTGTCCTAACCATTTGTTCAATGCGATTGGTTGATTCAGCGTGGGCAAAATATTCCGGCCCGATTGCTCGCAGGCAGAAACGATAATTTTTTGCCATTGTTCATACTTCTTTTGCCATCTATCTGCCGACAGCTTGACAGCACAGCGTTCGGTGATCACTGGCGTTATTTCGGTCACACCAAGCTCTACAGACTTTTGTAATGCAAAATCCATTCTGTCTCCCTTTGATACACCCTGAGCTAAATGAATATGTAGTGGAGATTCGCTGCGCATTGAAAGCTGCGAATTAATAATAGCGATGACTTGTTTCTTGGTAATGCTCAGCACTTCTGCAGTGTACTCATTGCCATCGCCATTAAAAAGTATAATAGGGTCAGCTTGCTTTAAGCGTAGTACATTATTGATGTAGTGGCTAAGTTGTGTATCGAGCTCAATTTCGTCATCAACTCGCAAAGGCAAAGGGGTGTAAAAACGGGAAATTCGCATAATATTTACAATAACAAAGAAATAATCACGCGATCCTATCACACCATCTTTATTCGCGATGTTTTTATCAGCTATTTTAGAACAGTAATGCGTTACTTGTTTGACTGCGCTGGGGCTAATTCTATCGTGTTTGGCATTGGTGCGGGAAGGTTTGGTGATTCTGCTTGGTATTTGCAGCCGTCAAGCTTGCTACGCGCATTCGGGCTGTTTTTACCTTTCGATTCGCTGAGCGCGAACGCAAGTAGACCAATAATGATGAGTGTAATTACTACAAAAAAATATATTTCCATTATGTGCTCCTAGCTTTGTTCTCTAATTACCGCACTAATCTGTTAGATGATTAATGTGACTACATCCTTGTGTTTACTGTTTTTTTTGATCAAACGGGTATTGCTGGCTATTAACTATGCTGTGTTGTTAAGTAGTGCAATATTTAATAATGCAATCGCGATAATAATCTACAATTTTTACTATTCGTTAGCTCTAAATAACAATCGCTGTATATTATCTATTTATATACCTTTCTACCGCCTGAAGTTTATCGTGAAAGCCGAAAAAATCAACTGTTAATGTCGAATTATCATTAATCTTCATCGTATTGTAATAAATAAAATTTAATTATTAACATGCATTGAACCATCATAAATACACTTGAATTTTAGACGCTATACTTGATTATAATCAAGTATAGCGTCTTTATTTTAAACTAGATTAGTGCTACTTTCACCTATAGTTTGTTATGAATTATTGCAAACAAAACTAAAAATTAAAAACCCACACAGGATTTGGACCATGTTTGATTTTACTCAAGAAGATATGACGAAGTACCTCGATGATTACATACTTCCATTCGCAATAAACTTTGCCATGGCGCTTGTTATATACGTCATCGGTAAGTTTGTTGTTAAAATTTTGGTTTCTGCTTTTGGTAAATTGTTGGTGAAATCGAAATATGATGAAATGTTGATCAATTTCCTTAAATCAATAGTCAATGCAGTATTAATGTTGTTTGTCATAATCGCTGCGCTTAATGAGTTAGGCATCAATACAACATCATTAGCCGCGATTCTAGCAGCTGCTGGTTTAGCGATTGGTCTATCATTACAAAGTTCATTACAGAACTTCGCTGCGGGTGTTATGTTATTGGTCTTCAGGCCCTTTAAAAAAGGTGATTTTGTGGATGCTGGTGGTGTTGCCGGTTCAGTAAAAAGTATTGGCGTATTCTCTACAATAATGAATACACCTGACAATAAAGAAATTATTATTCCAAACGGCAATATTTATGGTGGTAACATTATAAACTTCTCTGCAAAAGACACTCGTCGAGTAGACATGACGTTTGGCATTGGTTACGGCGACGATTTATTATTAGCCAAAAAGCTATTGGAAGAAATGGTTGCCGCAGATGAACGTATTCTTGCTGAACCTGCACCTCAAGTTGCTGTTTCTGAACTTGGCGATAGCAGTGTTAATTTCGTCGTGCGTCCCTGGGTTAACTCTGCGGATTACTGGGGGGTCATGTTTGACTTCACCGAAGCGGTTAAATTGCGCTTTGATTCTGAAGGTATCTCGATTCCATTTCCACAAATGGATGTGCATGTACACAAACAAAACTAACTTTAGGTAAGTGTTAAAAAAAAGCCTATTTGAGTGCGTCAGATGAACCCCGAAAAAACATAATTTTCGGGGTTTTTGTTACAGTCGACTTATTACCCATGCCCATTAAATGTATACTTTCTAGCTATAGATATTTTAATATGAATATACCATATTGCGTTTTAAGTTTAGCGAATTACCTATCCTTAACATATCGCTAATTAGTGACTAAATTGTTTGGCGCCTTAAATTAGCGCGCTTTAATGATAACCCCTACTTTTTAAAAAGTCAGGGGGTTGGTCATGACAGGGGTTAATGCCTGTGTGTGGAGCAGCAGAAGTCGTCCCAACACGCGTTTTTGTGTGTCATATCACACACTGATTAGGAGGCGAGCCCGTAACTGTATTGGCAAAATCACCAGCCCGGACATTGGGTTGCTAATAGATAGGTAAAGTAGTTAAGAGTCAATGCAAAAAGAGCCATATAAGTGGCATGAACACCTCTTTTTATGGTTCGATTGACTATAGCGAGTATGAAAAAAATAAAAGAACTAAGTGCCACAAATGCGACTGTGACCATGCATATTACAATAGAATATATATTGCAGATATATTGATCTAATAATAAAGTTACTACAACAGTAATGGTGTAGACGAAAAATCCAACCGCCATTACAATGATGTGAAAATTATTTTTTTGCATTAAGATAGGCAATTCTTGTATTTCCTAACAACTAAAAGTGTGGCAAGGGATACTCATCATGATGAGCATTAAATCGTGAGCATATCAGGTCGTTGGGAGTATAAATAGAATAATACATCACCCTGTTCTATGCAACAGAGTAGGTTTGTGCCAATAAATAACGGTAACATACCTATTGGGATGCCATCGAATATCCGTGAATCTGCAAATAGATATTTTTATCATGTCAACGCCAGTGAAATAGACTATTCGTTGCAAAAATATCAAACCGTAACCAGCATTTGCTTGTTTTTATTGAGTGTTGTCGGCTGTGACCATACCTCTTTAAATTATTTCATTGTGACCCGATTGTGACCATTTGGGAAACTTGGGCTGCCCTGTTGTCATTATCAAAAATAGTGAAATTACAAAGCGATTTTTCTCTACCCGAGTGCTTAGCAACGCGATTGTAAGTGCTTTAGTAACTGTGCAAGTTAATGAAAGTTTGAAACTCGCACTAACATTATGAAACCGCTTTCAAGTGGTTTTGGCTTTGTGATTTTTTTGGTTAGCTAAATCATTCTTAACAACTATAAAGCACGATTAAACAGTTGGCAGAAATTGCGGCTTAAGGAGACGGCCAGATTCTTTTTGATCATTCCCGCTTTAATCTTACTGCGGATCGTCGAGCATGTATCTCTGTCGGTCGGCTCTACGGCAAATATAGTCATTCAACCTTAGTTATTCCTACATTACTAAGTATAGACTGTTAAGGTTGAACGACTATAAACTGCCCTTTGGAGTCGTTGATAAAGGCTACAGAAATATTGTCGATTGAACGTTCTGATCGTGCTTTTCAATTTAAATGTGTTAGATCAAGTTTGAACCGGCACAATTAAGGGGTTAATTTGTCAAATTTTTCTAACGTCTAGCTAATCTTTCCCTAAAAAAAGCCATCATCTAAAACTGTATGTTCTGCCGAATCTTCGTCACCCAATAAACTTTCAACATGTCCAATAAATCTGTTAAACACCTCCAAGTCGAAAGGATTATCCTGTAAATATTGTTTGTACCTATCGTTTTTGTTTTACGCGGCATGAGGCAACGAACTTTTCTCTGGTGCAAACCAGTTTTAAGATAAGGTAAGCCAACCAATGTGGACTGTAATTAGGTACAACGAAACTTGGCCGCCGAAATAAAAGTTGCCTAATGACATGGACAATAGTAGTGGCGCAGACCCAATGAGCGCGGCAACAAAACAATGCCACCCATAGCGATAAGTCAAAGCCACCATGGCAGGAATGTGAAAGAGATTCAATATGAACGATCCGAAATCGTCTGTGTAAAATTGACAATTGACAATTGAATATTGAATATAGAATATTGAAAAGCAGTAAAAGCGGAATGCAGATCCACGCCACCCATACAGAGGCAGGTTTTTGTTGGTCCTTTGCTATCCCTATCATTTTCTTAAGTCTGGTGTTATGAACATTCTAAGTGCTGAAACAATAGACGCTATTCAGGATTTAAGTAATGATCGAGAGGCGATGGTTTTAGTTGGGTTTAGGTGATGGCTGCTTAAAAGCTAGGATTAATGTTAAAAGGTAAATTATACATTTACGTTTTATATCTCTTTTTAATATTGCGGAACCTAAAACTCTCTGCACTCTGAACTCAACAAGATCAGAGCCTATTGAATGGCGGCTTTTTTTCTGTGTCAGCTTTCTTTACAGTCCTATTAAGTATCTCAGTGCAAGATAATGTAGCGCTTACAGCGGCAACCCATGCACAGCAGGGGGAAGAGGGGAGACATCATAAAAATGTACATGTTTGATATCTTTACACATCAGCAATATTAAAAAAACTAAAAAAATTAACTTGTTGAATTTATTAACTATAAATTAGTGGCACGTTATATGCTTAAAAAAAGTTTAAATTAATTAAGCTTAATGAATGCTCAGTGTATAACATCAGAGATGTTTGGTGCCAGCTCGCTACTGATAACCGACACATTATCGGCCACCCTGCTTTAGTCTATAGCTGCCCTCAACGAGGGCCTTTAGTATATAGGGTGTTGTATTTTCTGTTACAGCCCTCATGAGATTGCTGTGCATAAATTTAGAACGAAGTTAAAAGGGAATTAAAATGTTTAAGATCAATTACTCTAGTCTGGTCATGGCAATCTTTGCATCAGCATTACTCACGACTAATGTCCACGCTGTTATTATCAATGACAGTATGACGTTCGCGACACAAAATCAGAGTATGTGGGCTGAAGGCAAAACTTCTACCTGGTCCGCGCAAACGACGTTTCTGGGAGAAAAATGGGGAACTTATGACGGTAACTCAGCCAGAGCGGTAAGTATTGATGCAATTATTGGCTCACTCGAACGAAATGTGTGTATCGGCATTGAAATAGCTGGCAACTGCGGTGGACCTCGAACCGACGTAGATACCCGCACCGGTGTGGCGGGCGGAATCAAGAGCTCAGGGCAAATCGGAATAGTACCTTTTGCGAAAGCTTCGGGGGGGGGAATCGATGTCACTCTGCCAGTGGAAGCAAGTATTGTTTTGCCGGATGCGATATCGAGCAACACAATTTTTCGAGTTACCACTGCAGGTGGCTCTCAGGCTGGGTCTACTATTTCTGCTAAGGCGCCGAGCTTTCAGGCAGGCGTTGATGGAGTGTTTGACTCAGAGAATGAGCTATGGGGCAAAGCATGCTTAGTTTTCGCAGGATGCTCGAAAGAATCATTCGATATTGATATCAATGCAGGCCGTTTTTCACTGATTGATTTTGATACTAGTAAAAATAATCCGTTAAGTATGTTTGGTGTCTCGGTTCCGGTGAATCTGTTTGATAATCAATTCACCATTCATGCGCCATCACCCTCCAACCCAGACGGTGTTGATGATGATGTGTCGCCACAAACTTTGCCTACACCCATTGTCGGTAGTATCATTTTCAGAAACCCAGATGATAAAAGTGGTGGAGTGTTAAGTGGTAACGCTGTTTCTCTAAAAACCAATCAGAACATATTCGAGGCAAAGCTTAGCATCACTGGTATTATTGAATCAGTTATAGGTTCACCGGGCATTCTCAGAAATGACATTTCGATAGTAGGACCTATCAAGGCCGAATATACGATAGCGGATGTCCAAGTTGGCCCAGTATTTGGTTTGCAGCAGGAATTTGATTTAGATCCTCGCCTCATGGTGCAATTGGCATTTGATACCCCCGTTACAAGAATGGTAGAACAGATAAAGGAATATCATATTAGGGATGTCAACTTAGGTAGTAAATTAGGTAGTTTAGCCTATGATCTCCAGGTTCGTAAAAACTCTGATGGGACCGGAGAATGGTGTTTTAGTTTCACCTTCGGATCTCCTGTATGTGGTCCTATTGCTCGCCCCACTGGGCCGCAAGCCTGTTTTGATATTGATATTAAATTTGGTGCGCTACCACCTATCCAATTTGAGCAATGTATGCCTTCGGTCCCTATCTACGAGACCGTAGCCCAAACCCATGAAAATGGTATTGTTGATATCATTCTGGGTAATATTGCGGACCTAAGGTTTGAAGGTGAAGTCGGTCAGTTAATTAGCCGTAAGTATTTCCTGGATAATCCAATTTTCAGAAATGAAACGGCGGCAACCATTGACCCAGCAATACAAGTTCAACTGTTGTGTGCAGGTTTCACGGGCCTAGGCGACAAGTGTGTCTATGACGAAACATTTCAAACCGATGGCTTGTTCGCACTGCCCGTATATGAAAATCAATGGGTATTAGCTGGCTTCAAGAGTGTTAGCTACGATGATGTCTACCGATTAGGGTCTTCCGGCAATCCTGACGAGGATCCTAACAGTGATAACCCTAAAAGTGATGACCCTATCGATGTGCCCGAGCCAAGCGCTTTATGGTTAATCTTGCTTGGCTTAGTGGTGATTATGCTGTCATTACGACGCAATAACAAAGCGGTGATTAAAAATAACGCTATTGTAGGCGAATAAACCAGTTGTTCGTTGGACCCAACATCACAAACTAATATGGTATGTTGAGGGATCACTATTTTTCGTTTATGGAGACATTATAATGAATAAAAATATTTTCAGGCTATCGAGCATAACAGTTTCTCTACTTTGCTTAGTCTATCTGCCAGCCGCAGTAGCTTTGGTGGGTGAGAGTGTTGCAGCGCGTGTGGGTGACACTGTTATCACCGAAGCAAACATTTTGCAGATCATGGATGATGCTGCCAGCAAAACACAGGGAAACAAACAAACTGTGCTTGACGGGCTCGTTAAACGCAGTCTTTTTGCTCAACAGGCGATAGCTGAAAAACTTGATCAGGACCCGGCGGTTTTTGCCGCTATTGAATCATCAAAAAATCAGATACTTGCACAAGCATATGCCACAAAGTTGGCAGGTAATGTTCATAAACCTTCATCGGATGAAGTGACAAGCTACTATAATGCAAATGCTGAGCTCTTTAGTCAGCGCGCGATTTATACCGTGCAGGAAATTACAGTTGCCGGCACTGCGGATCAGTTACAAGCCGCTGCTGAGCAATATAAGAAAATAAAGTCATTCAATGACATGGTCGAATGGCTGAATAGGAATGAGACTCCCTATACATTAAGCGCCACTGTCAAAGGTTCTGAAGAAATTCCCGCTGATTTTTTGAAGACGCTTATCACCTTAGAGTTGGGACAAGTTGTCAAAATAACCACAACTAGTGGACTGTCAATACTGCAGCTCACAGAAAAACGTTCAGATCCAAAAAATCTAGAGCAATCAATGCTCGCGATCGAGCGATTTTTACAGAACCAGGGATTAGCTCAACAGCTGAGCACAGCAGTAAAAACTATTGAAAAGAGGATGGGAGTCATTTATACCCCGCCTTATCAAAAAAATAATTCACAGTAATACGAGTATCTTAGGTAATCGCTGGTGGTTTAAAGACCTGTATATAATGAACAGGGCACGTGACCTAGCTCATTTGAATTTTCAACCGCCAGCTTTTAAAAATCACGTTAGCGACTCAATCGAAGTCTACTCGGTATCGAGCAGTCGGATAATTCGTCCCTAACTACAAAGTATTTCAGGGTAGCAGAAAGAATTACATTACTTATTCTTTTAAGTGCTCAATAAAATAATTACTTTTCATGGTGTGCAGATGCAAAGAAGCACCGTCTTCTTCGACGATCCCATGCCTACGATTAGGCTATGCCACGAAATCAAACTGGCGATTATGCTTAATAAGGGTCTTGTCAACTTATCGAATTTAGACGATAAAAACTAGTTTTAAACGTCTTATGTCGGGTTTTGAATACAACCCAGACTATGCTATTCATCAAACGATCGTTCACGGAACATTCTGTAATTATTGGCCCTCATAAAATGTCGACCAAGCCGAAACAAATTATTGATGATGCCATGGCAGGATACAAATCGCTGAGCGTGCCCCTGCGATTTGAAACTCCTCATCTGTCGTTCCTGTTACCTGGATGGCTGATGGGAAAGTTCACAGCGATTATTTTCATACTGCTTAGTGGAGTGTTCTACACTTGGCATCAGCTCTCGTTTCGCTGCTGAATAACTCTTAAGTTTGTCGGTCACAATCTTGATGGACGGTACTTGTTGGCCTTTTAACAATTTTCTGAAAAATTGCATGGCAGCGCTTTTATCCTTGCGTTTGTGAACCAGAATATCAATTTCATCTCCGTCCTGATCG
>JAWUVZ010000118.1:0-9508 GCA_034112105.1 Glaciecola sp.
TTACTGAGCCAGACGGACCCGTAACAGCGATAAACTCACCTTCTTTTACTTCTAGGTCAAAGTCGCGCAGCGCATGGGTTTGCACTTTTTCAGTTTGGTAAATTTTACTAATATTTTTCATGCTTAACATTGTTACTTTCCTTTTCTGTCATTTTTTGGTTCGCTTTATACCGCCGCTAGCTCTTAATTCAATAAGAAAGAATCGGTACCAATAAATTCATCATAGTTTGAAATAATAATCTGATCATCTGGGTTCAAGCCAGCGAGTACTTCAACTTCACGCATACTGGTTGCACCTAACTGAATGTTGATTTTTGTCGCAATGTTACCCTCAAGTTTGTACGCAATAAAACCGCCAGCTTGCATGAAACTGCCGCGACGAACTTTCATGACCTGTGACTTATTCTCTAGTAGCACTCGTGCTGATACTTGCTGATTTTGGCGTATACCTGAGAGTTGTTGCTGGTCAAAGCGAACACGAGTAGTGACTTGGCGGTCTTTTACTTCAGGTGAAATGGAAGATAACTTGCCCATGAGAGTTTCACCTGCAATAGTAATTTCAGCTTGCATGCCTATGGCGAGATCATTGGCATAGCTCTCTGCCACATTCAGTTCAACTTCATAGGCGCTTAAATCTACGAGCGTCATTAAGGGATCGTTTTTATTAACCAAAGCACGCGGTTGCACAATCAAGTTGCCAACAACACCATCAACAGAAGCAAGAATGCTCAATTCTGAAATTTTACGCTCAATTTCATCAAGCACTAAGGCTTGGCGAGCCACTGTGCTTTTTGCGCTGTCCAGTTCAAAGGCCAAACGGTCCTTGGCAATGGCGACCTCTTCTCTTGCGTGTTTCTGGGTTAATGCGGCTCTAGCAAGATCGTCAACCGCTTTCTCGAAATCGATTTGGCTAATGAGGTTGTTTTTAATTGACTCTTGAGCGCGTCGGTTTTCGCGTTGAGCTGCTTCTAAATCGACTTGAGCAATATCTAATTGTTTAGTCAGTTGCAATGCTTGGCTGCGGGCATCCAGTTTTTGGCGGGCAAGTTCACCTTTAAGGCGGTCCATTTCAGACAGTTGTTGTTTAAACTGATTCGCAAGTTCTGGGCTATCTACTGTGGCCAAAATCTGACCGACATAGACTTCATCACCTGCTTTTACATTTAACGTTACAAAACCCTGTTCAGGGCTATAAACTTGCGGCGCATTTGCCGCCACGATACGACCGTTCGAAATAATATCTCTAACTAAATCTCCTATTTCAACTCGTGCTATTTGCACAGCAGCGCGCTCAAAAGAGCGGCTAGCGGAAGAAGTGCCGAAGAACGCTTTCGCGGCGAAGGCGATGAGGATAAGTGCTATTAAAGCGATAATAATCATTTTCGTTATGTTGCGTTTGCCCTCAACGGCAGTATCTTGACCGCTGGTATCCTTAATCATGGCCTACGCTCCAGTCATCTAGATCGCTTAGATGAGGTTCTATTTGAATGACTAAAATGGCTAATGCCAGTACGCAAATTGGAGAAATGAGCAAATACATTGCTAACACGGTGATACTCCCTAAAATCTTGAATTTGATGGTTTCTTTCAAATGATATCTAGGCTACTGCGAGTATTGTGCCAATTATTAAGTGTATGAAAATAATAGTAAATATATTTTATTTTTTGATGACAAAGCGTCCGCGGACAGTCAAAGTGTCCGCTTCGGACACTTTGACTGTCCGAGCATACTTTTTACCATATTAACGTTATCATTGTGACTTGCGATTGTTGCTTGTGTAACGCTGTTACTGAGCAATATGGAAGTTAACGTCATGCAATTAAAATAGCAGGGCAAAGTTGTGAGGACGGTGTTAATGATGCTGCGTTATTCAGTGATGGCTAAGCTTGCCGCTAAAGGAAGTAAAATGGTTAAGAGCCCCAACTTGCTTTCATCAATAAAAGCACTGAAGTTAATTAAAATACCTATATTGGTATGCCTGTTTACTATTTTTTCATCTCCGCTATTACTTGCGCATGAAAAAGAGGCAACGGCCACTTACTTAGCCAATGAAGGAGTGATGATTTCAGCCGGTGATGTGAAAGTGTTGTTCGACCCGTTTTTTCATAATGACTATGGTATTTACCAGCTCGTTCCTGACAAAATACTTAATTCAATAATGGACAATACTGCTCCTTATAACAATATCAGTGCGATTTTCGTCAGTCATGCACATGGTGATCATTTTGCTGAGGAGGACATGCTTGCTTATATGTTGGCGCATACAAAGGTTGAGCTAGTTGCACCCACGCAAGCCATTGTTGAAATGCAAAAGCTAGATGGCTATAAGCAAATTGAAAAGCGTATTACGGGTATTGAGTTGGCTTATAAACAAAAACCAATCAGTTTCACGGTGAAAGGTATCAAGGTAGATGCAGTTCGGATCCCTCATGCCGGTTGGCCAGGCCGAGCAGAGATTAGTAATATTGTATACCGGGTAACGTTGCCAACGTTAGTAGAGCATGAAGCACTGACTTTCATTCATATGGGGGATGCCGATCCAAACGACAGCCACTTTCGACCTTTATCTGAATTCTGGAATATGCAGAAAACCACGGTCGCGTTCCCTCCGTATTGGTTCTTTTTAAGCGCTACAGGTAATTATATTCTAGATTATCGAATTAATGCTGATACCAGCGTAGGGGTGCACGTTCCTAAAAATGTTCCTGTTCCTTTAATTATGAGCAAAAAGCCGTATTTCTCCGAACCAGGCGAGGTGATTAACATTGAAAATAAAGCACATTAGTAGTCAAGAATCACTATTCTTTAATAACCTATCACGCTCATGCTACGAATGTATTCTTACCCCTTTCGCTCGCAGCCAGTTATGTTCATTATACTGGGCCTGGGCTGAAGTGATATGAAGTGTAAATGCGTGGCGTGATTTGTTAGATATATTAGCCTCGCTGAAGTGCGGCAATGCACCATTAAATACAACTAGTGAACCCGCCTTTACTTCTAGTGGCAGTGCGCGGTCTTGCGTTGGCCAGTCAACCTTTGCTAGGGCTACCAATTCGGTTGTATCGTCGGTATAGCGTTTAAATTGTTCTTTAAGAACAAAGTCAGCGCCTTGCTTATCAACCTGCAAACACCCATTCTGAATATTGGCATCTTCAATCGCAAACCAGAATGTCACGACCGACTGTGGAGCAGTAAAAAAGTACGTTGCGTCTTGATGCCACCGAATAACGCCACCAATTTTGGGTTGTTTAAAGATGTACATCGATTGGCGGATCTCGGGAGAAACCACTCCAAGGTCTTCAGCTATTTGGGCAATGATGCTTGACTGACTAAACGCTGCAAACTCAGGTGATAAAACATGCAACGCATGACCGATTTTATTGATGCTAAGGGCTTTAGCTTGTTGCAATTCGCCATTCGGTGAGAATGCATCTTCTTCAAAAAAACATCGTATTTTATTATCTGAATCGAGGAAGTAGTCGTCTCGGTTAGTATTAGAGTCAGTTTCAGTAGAAAAAACTGAACGTGTTGATTGTGGGTCAAAATCATCCACAATTTTAAGAGCAGCGCCTTTCAAAGTGCCGATTTGCTCGTGACTAAATAATTCTGAAAGGACCAAGTATCCCTGTTGTTCAAAGCGTTGCTTTTGTTTATTGTTGAGCACAGTCACTTCTCTTATTGTTATTACTTTTTTTATCAAAGCTCGTGTCTTGTATATTATCACGTGATTGGCGTTTAGACGGAGTAAAAGCCATAAAAAGCATTACTGTTGAAGACCAGGTATCGATCTACAAGTATACCGAAAACAGCCAGAATGCTATTTTTCTAGCCTACATTGGCATCATTAAAGGAGAACACGTGCAATTGAAAGGTAAAATTAAAACATGGAATGCGCAAAAGGCCTTTGGTTTTATTGCTCCATTCGCTGGCGGCAGCCAAATATTCATACATATAAAAGCGTTTCAAAATAGCACTCGAATCCCGAAAATCAACGATGTTGTCACATTCTCCTTGGCTAAGGACAAAGACGGGCGTGCCTGTGCCGAAAAAGCGTTATATACAGGTGAAAAGACCAAAAAAATGAGCAAATTAAGCAGCGGTAAATTATCAATAGTGATGGCAATTGTATTTTTGATCGCGCTTAACGCCGGGCCATACATGGGGTATATACCAATACCACTTACATATGCTTACTATGGCTTAAGCATTATTACTTTTATTGCTTATGCATATGATAAATTCAAAGCAAAACGCAACGCATGGCGCACGCCAGAAAGCACATTGCACTTTTTGGCATTACTCGGAGGTTGGCCCGGAGCTGCATTAGCACAACAAGTATGTCGACATAAATCGTCTAAACGAGACTTTAGGATCATGTTTTGGGTCACTGTCTTTATTAACTTAGCGATGTTAACTTGGTTGCTGTCGCCCTATGGTAAGAAGCTCTTGATGCTGATACCAAACAGTATTCGTTTTTTCTGATCGCGACGCTTTGTTGGTACTCAATTTATTTTATTTTGCTTTTAGGGATTCACTAAAACATGAATTATTTGGCGCATATTCATCTCGCTCACATTACAGATACGAGTATGTTGGGTAATTTTTTTGGTGATTTTGTGAAAGGCAGCGACCTTTCGCATTTGCATGATGAGCACCAACTCGGCGTGAGACTGCACCGCAAGATTGACAGCTTCACAGACAGTCATGGGCAAGTGAAAGCGCTCAGGAATTTGTTTCCAAAATCGATTAGGCGAATGTCAGGGGTGGTTATTGATATTTATTTTGATCATTTGTTGTGTGCGCATTGGACGCGTTTTAGCGAGCCTGCTCTGGATAACTTACTCGAGCACTTCTATATTGAAATTCAAGACTACCCGAATAATATTAGCGATCGATTTACACACGTTCGTCATGGCTTATTAACTTATCGCTGGTTAGCTGATTATCAACATTCAGAAAACTGTGAACGTTCATTTTTACAGATTGAAAAACGCTTAACCAATAGGGTAATATTTGCGCATGAAGCAATGCAGTTTATTCAACAAAATGAAAGTGAATTACAAGCACGGTTTCTAGATTTTTATCCTGAATTAATCGAGTTTAGTCATGCTAAAGCCGTCGAATTGAGGACGCTAAATGAGCGTTGATTTGAATACGTGTAGTGGCTACCTAAAATAAAATTGAATAAGTACTTTCAAGCATACAAAAACAATAAGGCTTAACTATATGGAACTGGATTTTTGGCATCGTCGTTGGCAAAAAAATGAAATAGGCTTTCACGAACGTGACGGCAATATTCTATTAAAAGAATACCTTGAGCAATGGCAATTAGTCGACAACGCTCGTGTATTTGTACCTCTATGTGGAAAGACCAAAGACATAGGTTGGCTGTTATCAAAAGGCTATGCGGTTGTTGCTATTGAGCTAAATGAAAGCGCGGTGAAAGCATTATTTGAAGAATTAGGTGTTGCACCTAATATTGAACCCCGCGGTAGATTAATTAAGTACTCGGTTGAGGATTTGACTGTGTATGTTGGAGATTTTTTTGCACTAACGGCAATCGATGTTGGTGATGTTGATGGTGTTTTTGATAGAGGTGCTTTAGTCGCGCTTCCCGAGCCAATTCGAAACAAGTATAGCGAACATTTGCGAATAGTCAGCAGTAACAGCAAACAGTTTGTAATCACGTATGATTACGAACAGGCGCTGTTCGCAGGCCCCCCATTTAGCGTCACAAGCGAGACTATTCATCAGGCTTACCAAAATCACTATCACATTACTCAATTGTATAGGGGTAAAATTGCAGGTGGATTTCGGGCCCACGATGAGGTTTATGAGGGCGTTTATTTACTCTTAAACAAGAGTAGCTAGGGTCAGCGCCGAAAGTAAGTTTCCTGCTATCGGCATCGGCTTTTGGGTTTGTCGGTCAACAAAAACATGGGTTAAATAGCCGATAGCAGACAGCACATTGTCCTCGTTAAATATCCCTACAGCGTAATCGACAGAACTACTACCAATACGATCAACCCTAAACGCGCCTGTGAGCTTTTGTGGGTAAGACACGGGGCGAAGATATTCACAGCTCGACTTCACAATAAAGCCAATTTGTTTGCTGGTAACCGGATCAAAATCGGCTTTTTCGATTAAGAACTGATTAATGACCGTATCAAAATACGAATAATAGTGAACGTTATTAACGTGACCATACATATCATTATCCATCCACCTTGTGGTAATTGGCAGGTGGTAGGCAAAATTAGTTAGATGTTGATTAGCCATTTCTTTTTCCGGTGAGTGCATTGCGATAAATGTGCTTAGCGTCGTCAAGTGAAACCGCCTTTGGGTTATTAATGAGTAGGCGTGTCTGTTGAAGTGCATCGTTTGCCAGTGAATCAATGTGCTTTTCTTCAATACCTAGTTCAGCCAATGAACGCGGCAGTTGCAGTTTGGCGATTAATTCGTGTAGGAAGCGAATGAGGCGGTCAGCGGTTTGTTCGTTATTAGTACCCGCACTTTTTTCATCAGCGCCATTATCAGCGATATTATTAAGAGCATCATCACCATGCATAATATGTGTTGCGAGCTGTGCATATAAGTCAGCGCAATGGCTTTTATTAAAGGTCATAACGTGAGGTAACACTAGTGCATTACTCAAACCATGCGGTATATGGAATTGTCCACCCAGTGGGTAGGCCAGCGCATGCACGGCAGCAACGGGCGCATTGGCAAATGCTTGTCCAGCCAAGCATGACCCTAATAACATGGCTTGACGAGCTTCTAAATTTTGGCCGTTAAACGTGGCTTCAACAATATTTTTAGACAGTAATTGAAGTGCGTTTTTTGCCAACATGTCAGACAGTACATTCTTTTTAACCGCGCTGGTGAAAGCCTCAATAGCATGCACCATTGCATCGATGCCAGTGGCCGCTGTAATGTGTGGTGGTAGGCTTACCGTTAAACTCGCATCCAATAAAGCAATGTCGGGTAACAGTTCGGCTGAAACAATGCCTGCTTTAGTTGTTTCACCGGTGGTCACAATTGATATCGGTGTCACTTCTGAGCCAGTTCCCGCCGTTGTGGGAACTAAAATTAAGGGTAATCGCTTACCTTTTATATTATCTACGCCATATATGTCAGTAATGCTTTCATCTGAGTTGGCTAACAGTGCGACTAGCTTGGCGGTATCCAAAGAGCTACCACCACCGAGACCAATCACGCCATCTACTTTTGACTGTTTTGCATAATCTACGGCTGTAATCACTACCGATTCTGGCGGGTCTGCGACCACTTTATCAAAACACCAATACTGCATTTGAGCATTGTTGAAGGCGCTTGAGATAGGCGCGAGTAGGCCGTTATCAATAATTCCTTGGTCGGTCACTATTAATGGTCGCGTGATATTCAGCGAATGACATAGTTCTGCAATTCTTGAAGTAACACCTATTTCACTAACGATTGACTTGGTGGTAGAGAATACGAAAGGCTTCATTGTTTATCCTTATCAAAACGACTGGCAATACTTTCACAAACACCTCTTGGTGTCACTAAATTCACGCAAAATGATTACGGGTTAATGACCACTCGAAAATTCTTGATGAAAAGCGATAGTCGCTGCAATTAATGCATCAATAATTAACGGTTCACTCGCCAGATGTCCAGCATTATCAATTATGCTTAATTTAGCGTGTGGGCAATGGTGTGATAATAGCCAAGCTTGTTCGACTGGGCACACAAAATCATAACGCCCATGTATAATTTGCATCGGAATATCACGCACTTTATCAAGTTGTTTTAAAATAGGGTTGTGACTGATAAAACAACTATTTACCGAGTAATGAATTTGTATTATTGCTGGGTTTTTATTTATCGCAGAATCGTCGCCGGGTGGCTGGTATGGCGGTATATTTAATATCGCTGACTCCCACTGCTGTAGTTTGTAAAACGCATCTTGGCTTATTTTTTCATCCCTATTGATCAGCTGGTGGTAAATCGTTTTCAGGGGTTTTTGTTGTAGGTCAATGGGCAAGCTCTCAACTAAATTATGCCATGCTTGTGGTAATAGTTGAGCCGCACCTTTGCTGCTATATGCCCAGTCGATGTCCTGTTGGCGGCCCAGAAAAACCCCGCGCAAGATCATGCCCAAGACTCGTTCAGGGTAGTTCTGCGCATAAATCAAGCCTAGAGTAGCGCCCCACGAACCACCAAAGATTAACCATTGATCAATCCCAAGGTGCCTGCGAATAGCATCCATATCTTCGAGTAATGCCGCGGTATTATTTTCGCTTAATTCGCCTTTTGGTTTGGACCGTCCACAGCCCCGTTGGTCGAATAAAATAATATGATAAATGGCGGGATCGAAGTAACAACGATGTTGTGCATTGCAACCTGCGCCCGGGCCACCGTGCAAAAAGATAACTGGAATGCCGTTTTTGTTACCGCACTGCTCAATATATAGTTGATGAATAGACCCCAAGGTAAGGTGCTGTTGATCAAAGGGTTCAATTTTGGGATAAAGTGAATGCAAGAATACACACCTGTTAATGAAGTTATTGGTAAAACGGAACCTAACTAATGTAAAACCGTCATTTAACGAATACAGCTCGTTAAGAAGGTAATATTTAATACAATATAAGGCAAGATATACATGTTTCAGTCAACCTATAGACAAGCTACTTGAACTTCAGAGTATCTTCAACCTGACATTTGGTAGGTATTCAAAAAGCGACATTGATCTAAAGTTTCCACGCTCTTTGCCATGATACTAAAAAAATAGTCCACCAGTTATTGTTCTTAACCCTCAATTTCACTATTCAATGCCCTCACGCCATAGGTTTTTCCATTCATTTTTGCTATATGGAATAACACAAAGTAAGCGAGCATGGACGCTAACAGACCCAATAATGATGGGAACATCCAGCTGAGGCCAGGAATTACTAAACCCTGACTAGCGGCATAACCCATACTTGCTCCAATCAGGTAAGCTAAAGCGGCAACTGGATTCCATTTAGGTAAGCGTGATAAATATTCGGCTTGATAGCGTCGTTTGTTTATGAGGTAGTAGTCGATAATAACAGGGCCAATTAGCGGCGGAACTAGACTGGCCAATAAACCAATCCATTCTAAGAAATATTGGTATACACCTAAGCCTAATATCGTACCTAAGAGTCCGCATATTACGGTCATTAACTTTTGCGGTTTACGAAATACGCTGGCCGTTTGCACCACAGGTAAATAGAGGTTGGCGTCGCCGGTGGTCCATAGCGCTAAGCTCATTGCGATTAAACCGATGCCGCCAATAATGAATCCTTGTTGCAGCATGTAGGTCGTGAACTCGTAAGTGTCTGAGACGATGCCGCCCATTGAGCCAATTATTTGTAAAAACCATTGGGAAATTATTAACACGACAAACGGAATTGCTAGTGCTACCCACGCGTTTTTTGCAAAGCGCGTATATTCAGCCATGCCTATAGCCCCCACAATCCATGAACCGACGACTAAGTTAAATGC
>JAWUVZ010000119.1:0-9943 GCA_034112105.1 Glaciecola sp.
GAAGGCTGAGCCGGCAGATTTACAGTCTGCTCCCGTTGACCGCTTGGGTACCCCTCCGAGATTGATGGTGCCGACTACCGGAGTCGAACTGGTGACCTACTGATTACAAGTCAGTTGCTCTACCAACTGAGCTAAGTCGGCACTGCATCAAGTGGTGCGCATAGTAAAGAAATGATCGGCATGTGGCAATAGTTAATTGTAAAAAAGACATGTTTTTTTGTACTTTTTTTTAATCTGTCTTTTTTTACTGCAACTTTTTGATGTTTTTTAATCAACAAGCAAGGTTAGCCCTTCTAAAACTAAATTTTCACTTTCAATAATATTTTGGATATCGAGATTTAAAATAACACTCTTATCACCGCCAGTTAAAAATATTTCATATTTATCGATATTTTTTTTAATTTCTCGCTCGGCCATTAATAACGTGCCTAAAATTTGAGCTGTACAACCATTATCAACGCAACGTGGTGTATCGTTGCCAAAGCTCGTTGAACTCGAGTTTTTGTCGTCTGTAAAAACACGGGTCGTGTTTTTAAATAAATTTTGTTTAAGTAATGAAATGCCCGGGACTATCCATCCGCCTAAATGATTTCCGCTTTTGACAGCATCAATTGTCATTGCGGTGCCAATATCGACTACTAAGAAAGTCTGGGTCGCGCTTATTTTCATGCATGCAAGCATAGCTAGCCAACGATCAACTCCCATATTTGATGGAATTAAATACGAGTTTGTGAGACCGAATTCATTTTTTTTGGTTTTAGCAATTGTAAGTGACGAGTTATTGCTATTACAAATAACTCGAATATGTTCGGTTATGTCTTCTTTACCTACATTTGAAAGATAAACATGGCTAACACTTTTAATAAGTATGTTGAGTTCATTGATATCCCCATGGCGTGAGATTGTACCCATAGAGCCATCCTCAGAATCATATAGTGCTGATTTGATACTGGTATTCCCAACATCAATAAGTAACTTACGCTCTTTTAACACTTATTTCTCCACCATGATGTGGTGTTACTTTACCAGCGTTTTCTAAAAGTAGAGCCCCACCTTCATTAATGCCTTTGCTCAAGCCATGAATACGGTTACTGCCAGATTCAAGATAAACGTATTCATTGTAAAAAAGATCTGCATCTTTCCACTCAGACAAAAATGGGGCTAAGCCCTCTACTTCGAATTGCCTAAGCATATTCTTTAATGTTGCAATGATAAGTGCGGCTAATTCATTTCTATCAACTGGTTTTTGAGTAATGCTAACTAGGTCAATAAAAGGCTGGTCAATTCCATTTACGGATTCTGGCAAGTCGATATTGATACCTATACCTATCACAGCACTTGCATCGGAACCAACCTGCCCTTCGACTTCTACCAATATTCCAGCTAGCTTTTTAAGATTGTAGTAAACATCGTTAGGCCATTTTAATTTACAATCTATTACACCAATTGTCTTTAATGAGCGATTGATTGCTATACCCACCACTAGAGACAAACCAGCAATTGACTGGTATCCACCCGCAAAGGTCCAGGCCATTGACATATAGATACTAGAACCGAAAGGAGACACCCATGCTTTTCCGCGCCTACCTCGGCCATGCGTTTGTGCTTCAGCTAGACAAACAAATCCCTGAGGTAATTCATGCAGGCGTTGTTTAACATAAGTATTCGTGGAGTCAATTATACTCACTACTTCGACTGTGTCTTTTTGCTCTTGACCGAGACGCTGAATAATCCTGTTTTGGTCCAAGAGTCGCAGTGGTGAGGCTAACTTATAACCTCGGCCTTTCACGCTGAATACGTCTAAACCTATATCCATTAAATACTTTATGTGATTAGCGACCGCACTGCGGCTAACGCCCACGATTTCACCGAGCAGTTCTCCAGAGTTGAACTCGCCATTAGCAAGTTCCTGTATCAGCAGCGACCGAGTTTGCGCAGCCTTTCTCCTCATAACCTTATTAGTCCGCAATTACCGACCAAGCGAACTTCATTTTCTAATTCAATACCGAACGCGTTATACACATCTTGTTTGATTTCTCTGGCTAACATGAGTAACCCTTCTCCATTGCCGTTTCCGATATTAACGAGTACCAGAGGTTGCCTTTCATGGCATTTAACACCTAGATACATTTTGCCTTTAAAACCGAGTTGATCAATCAACCAGGCAGCAGGGATCTTAACACTTGTCTTTGAAACCCTAAAATTAGGAACAGCGCTATAGTGTTTTTCAATTTCTTTTAGTAATTCATTTGTCACTACCGGGTTTTTGAAGAAACTTCCTGCATTTCCCAATACTTTTGGATTAGGTAGCTTTTCGCGCCTGACTTCGACCACTTTATGAAATACATCAATTGGCGTTGCCTTATGCAATTGATTGAGCGGAGCATAACTACTCTCCACTATGTTTTTTTTAGGTAAGGTAAAGTTAACTTTTGTAATAACAGCTTTGTTAAAAAGACGGTGTTTAAAAATACTGTCTCGGTAGGCAAATTCACAATCAAAATGGCTTATGATATTAAAACTACACTTTTGAATGTCGTAGTATTCAACACTTGATATAAATTTTTCAATTTCAACGCCATAAGCGCCAATATTTTGAATAGGTGCGCCGCCGACCGTTCCGGGTATTAGAGCAAGATTCTCAAAACCATACGCCCCAATAGATAAGGTGTATTCGACCAAGTTATGCCACGATTCTCCTGAAGCAACGGATAAATTGAAGTCATCTTCGCTTTCTTGTACCTTGATGCCTTTTAATTTATTGAGAATAATAGTTCCGGAATAATCTTCCAGGAAAACACTATTGCTACCTTCTCCTAACAAATAATAATTGGTTGTGTTAACTCTCTCAAAAATTGAAAACAAATCTTCCTCGGTATTAATCTCAACAAGATCACGTGCCGACGCCTCAAAACCAAAAGTATGTAGATTCTTCAAAGGTACCACTGTTAATGCCTATCCTTGTGTTGGGTATGCAAGCGAACAAACCCACACCGCCATATAATACCAAGTTTTATTGTTGGCGCTTAGCTTTTTAACACCAGCACGCTAATATCACAGTTTATTGTCGAAAATTGTTAGCTAACTCATACAATTTGGTGGTGGAAGTTGGTATCGAATGGGTTACAATACGTTAGTCGAAAATAGAGAGTATATTATGAAAATCTGTGGTGTAGAAATAAAAGGTTCTGAGGCAATAGTGTCTTTATTATCGTTTAAGGATGGCTTGTTCAACTTGCCTGAATGTCGAGTACGCAAAGTTGAATTTAACAAACGAAACAGTACCGGTGACATCCGTTATTTTCAATCTACTTTTAGCAAATTGATGGCAGACTACACTGTCGACATTGTGGTTATAAAAGAAAGACCATTGAAAGGTAAGTTTGCAGGCGGTTCGTTAGGCTTCAAAATGGAATCTGCTATACAACTTATAGATGGACTCGAAGTTGAGACAATGTCTCCGCAAGTTTTTAAAGAAGCTATAAAACGTAATCCGGTGGTCGTTTCTTTTGCCGAAACTGGTTTAAAGGCGTTCCAAGAAAATGCATTTACGGTAGCGTATGCCAAGCACATGAATCTTCAATTTCCGCCACCACCTGTTGAATCAATAGAGTAGAGTACCGCAAATAATAGGCTAGTTTGACTGGCCTATTATTAACTCTACGAATAAACAACCTGCACAACCAACGTGCTATGCTCCAATAGTAAAATACTAGTGAATGTGGTGCAACATGGCTATTTTTTCATCTGACATATCCGCTAATGTTTCGCCATAATCCAATAATTTTTTGCCGCTAAGCAGTTGCACGTCATCCCCATTGAGACGCACATATTGCAACTCTCCTCGTTGCAACAATGCTCCCGATAATTTTACCGGTACAGCCACTTTGTCAGATAAGGGGATTGAGGCGCTGCTGCCATCTTCATTCATCAACAAATAACCTAAACGCTCACCCAGTTTGTTTTTAACCGCCAGCATGGGCGGCACACCTCCGAGCAAGCATAATCTGGCACAAGCACGATGTACTTTGCCACCGCCGGGTTTCATGACACCAAGGAAGCATTTTGAGTCAATAATTTCACCTTCAAAAGTCACCTCTCCTAAATATTGATCTACAACTTCAAATTCGGTGTTACTCGAGACCAATTGTACGTCGGCGTCAGCAGGAACTTGCAGCATAGTCCAGTCGCCTCTAACTATGGGTAAGCCGGAAACGGTTATCCATTGATTTACGTAAGGTTGTAGTAACTCGTTAGCCGACTTCTTAAATCTGTCAACCAGAATAACCGAGCGTTTCTCCTTGCCCACATAATGTAAAACCGGATAAGGGTCTAGGGTAAGATAGCCTGACATTGTGGATTCATTAGACAACTCGGCGACTCCCTCCCCTGCGCTTTGTTGATTCAGTGATAACCACCCCCCAACAGCGACACTAATCAATAAAATGATGGGAATAACAATCTTATAAAAAGACACAATTGACTGTGGGGCCTTGAGATAGCCTACAAAAAACTCATTATTTTTACGCATCAGTTAGTGTCTCCACGTTGATAAGTTGCTCGATTACTAACACAGGACGTTCTGTTCCTTCAGGTAATCCTTGTGTATTTAACATAACTTTGTCCAAGTCCATTTTTAGTTCGTAGGTGGCAACGCGTTCATTAAATGGAGCGGGTGAGCGTCCATCTTCAGGACGATACTGATAGCCATGCCAAGGGCATGTGATCAAACCATCAATGATGCAACCCTCGCCCAAAGGACCATTTTGATGTTGGCAAACATTTGAAATCGCTGCGAGTTTATTGTTGTCATAACGGAATATAGCAACGCGCTCACCACTGCCAATTTGGATAGTTTTAGCACGGTTATTACCAATTGCTTTCCAATCGCCAATATCAATCCAATTGGTGGCACTTGCTTTCACATCTGTGCGGGCGAAAAACAAGGCGGCAGTAAGATGCAGTAGCGCGACTATGCCAGCACTAGAAAACACGAGGGCCGGTAATAATCCTACCGTACTGTCTTGCATGGCACCGTAACTAACGTGAGCAATCACCAGGGCAAACGCCACATACACCATCATATGTATCGCTTTCCATATTGGCGCACCTAAATTGGTATTCCAATAGTCATGACTTGTTGCTGCCATGATGAACAGAATGATCAGTGCAAAGAATCCCAATGGTTGAAATGGAACGTCGGCTGAATTCTCAAAACTACCTGGCGAGGTAAAAATCGATTCGATAGGATTCAATGGACCAAATGAGTGATACCAAACAATCACCAAAATAGCGTGTACCAAAACGATAACGAACATCGAAACACCCATATGCCGGCGATTATAAAGCAGCGGTAAAAATCGAGAATCAATTCGGGCTAAAGGGCCAATACACAAGATTAAGGTGAGAAGAATAAATCCTAATGAACCAAAACCACGTATCATAATCGTCATAGGTACTAGGGCTTCATCGCCTTTGTGGATGACCACGCTGATCATCGCGAAAACAACGATATAGAGTAAGATACTCAGCCAGAGCGCTTTATCGTAAACTTTCTTATTGTTGTTCCACTGAACAGGTACAAATCCATGGCTCATGGTAACTTCCCTCCCTCAACAGGCGCCGTCGAAGGTTGATAAACGTCTTCAATATCAAAACGCCCCTGATTAGCATTATAAATAATCCAAACCAAAGTCGGCAGTAATAACAGCCATATAATCAAATGGATTTTTTGATGTTTTCTTTTCATATTAATGAGTTCTCAATCCTTTTTAAAAGCACTAGAGTGGAGCCACTTCACCATAAGAATCGGCCAAATCGCTAATGCTGCGGGGGTCCACAAAAGTCGCAAAAACCAGGGAGCACCTGTCGCTGACAGATCGATTTTACGATAACCGATAGCAAAAAAAGTGATGGCAAAAAAGATGCCTATAACTAAATAAATAAGAGCCGCAACTGCCATTAAAGTCTCCCTCGCATGCCACCGAATTGGACACCGGTCAAATCCGCCATTAACGACTTGAAGGTGGTTAGATCGTCTATACAAAACTGCTGTAAATCGTCATGCCCACAGGCTCTAGCAAGAATTTTCATTAAGTCAGTACTGGAGTTAAAAAAGCGTTCTAAACGTTTAGCCGCGTCTTCAACCATAAGTCGAGCACGAAGATCTTTTTTCTGCGTTGCGATACCTACAGGACAATTATTGGTGTTACACGCTCGCATTCCCAAACACCCTATAGCCTGCAAGGCCGAATTTGATAATGCAATGGCATCAGCACCCAATGCCAATGCTTTGGAAAAATCGGCAGGCACTCGCAATCCGCCAGTGATAATTAATGACACACCACCTGGACCATTGCTATCTAAATGATGTCTGGCTCGGGCCAAAGCGGGAATAGTGGGTACAGAGATGTTATCTCTAAATATGGTTGGTGCAGCGCCAGTGCCACCGCCGCGACCATCCAGAATTATATAGTCACAACCGATTTCTAGAGCAGCGTCAATGTCCTGTTCGATTTTTTGCGCCGAAAGTTTATACCCGACAGGAATACCGCCGGTTTTTTCTCTTAATTCATCTGCAAAGTCTTTAATTTGCGCGACAGATGTCCATTCCGGAAAAGTAGCTGGGGATATCGCATCTTGGCCTGGTTTCAGTCCCCTGACTTCGGCAATTTTACCCTGTACTTTGTCTCCAGGAAGATGACCACCAGTGCCTGTTTTCGCCCCTTGGCCGCCCTTGAAATGAAAAGCTTGGCACTTTTGTATATTCTCCCAAGAAAAACCAAAACGCGCTGATGCCAACTCGTAAAAGTATCGAGAGTTGCTTTGCTGCTCTTCTGGCAACATGCCGCCTTCACCTGAACAAATGCCAGTACCCGCTAATTCCGCGCCCATTGCCAGAGCGATTTTGGCCTCTTCAGACAAAGCACCAAAACTCATATCAGAAACAAATAGAGGGATTTTTAACGTTAGCGGCTTTTTTGCTCGGGGACCAATAATTACCTCAGTAGCGACCGCATCATTGTCAAGTAAAGGTCTTGTAGCAAGTTGTGCTACATTAAATTGCAAATCGTCCCAACTAGGCAATTCCAAATGAGACACACCCATGGCTGCCATCGGCCCATGGTGGCCCAGTCGGCTTAACCCATTACCCGACAATTCCCGGATCAACTTCACATGAGGTTCGTCTTTAGTGCCAGTGTGATCCTGATATAACCCTTGGTATGTTTCGCGGGCATAAGGTTGGGGATGTATAGCATGCCAAGCTGATATTTCATCTTCATCTACCCAAACTTGCTCGCTCTCGATCCAAGCAGAAAACTTATGCAGCACCTCTGAATTATCATATTCACTGACACCTGTATCCAATCGATAATCCCAGTTATGCACACCACAAATAATATTGTCGCCATCTACATGACCATCTGACATTAAAGCACCGCGGTGAGCGCAACGACCATACAAAACTGACACTTTGTCACCATAGCGAACAATCACAAGATCCACATTAGCGACTAGTGCATAAGCAGGTTTGCGATCTTGCATTTCATTCCAACTTACAATACTGATTTTTTTCATTCTAAGGGTTGCCTATTATTATAATTATTGACGGAAACACATTATTTAAAAACCAAAACCGAGATAACAACGATAGAGGATAGCGTTAGGAAAACTAAACTAAGCGAGCCAACTTCAATATGTACGTAATGTTTGCGATCCGCGAAGGTAGCAAACATCAAGTAATATATAAGCCACGTGCAGGCTCTTCAGAGTGCAGTCTTATTTGTGTACTTTACGTTTCATACGATTCCCATACCATTTGGCCCCTGGAGCTGCGGTTAAGCCGTGCATAAGAGCGCTCATCCATACTGCGTTAATAGCAATAACCAAGACTGCGTTTCCATAATCACCTAATATTTTTTCTGACACTATTAATGCAAATAATGCGGTAGCTAAACCTCTTGGGCCAAACCAGCCCAGAAATAGTCGGGTGATCGGTTTGGCTTTAGTGCCTATTAATGATACATAAATTGCTATAGGTCTAACTAAAAACAAACTCACTAAAATATAGCCAGCCACTGGTAATGTTAAATGTTCAACAGCGTCAGGTAATAAGCCTAAACCAACTACTATGAAAGCCGCCCAAACCAGCATTTGGCCTTCACTCTCGGTAAATTGATAAATAAACCGACAGTGCCCTTTTACAATATTACCAAAAGCTAAGCCGGCCACAAAGGCAGATATAAATCCGTTTCCGCCCAATAATGTCGCCATTAAATAAGACGTGCCAGTGAGCGCTAGCACACCAATACCCTGGTATACGTGCGAAGTTAGCTCGCGTGATTCACCGAATAGAAATAACCGTCCACTGCTCCACCCCATGAAAAGACCTACGACTATTCCCATTAAAACTTGGCTTGCACCAAATAGTAACCAATATAGATTATCATTTTCGGGAGAATTAGACATAGCCACTAAACTAGCTAAAAATAATATGATGGGTAACGCCAAGCCATCATTGAGCCCACTTTCAACCATTAAAGTTTGACGTTCATTTTTCGGGACAGCTTCGTTACTAACAACAGCTTCGCCAAGAGCTGCATCGGTTGGAGCCATAATAGCGGCGACTAAAGCAATCATTGCTAATGGCCAATGTGGAAAGAATATAAAGCCAGCCAATGTTCCCAACACAATTGATAATGGTAAACCTATTAATAACATCCTCAATGGCCAGACATTTTGCTTCTTAAGCCGTTTTAAATCGATCTGCGACGCATCTAAAAACAACAAAATAATTAACGCAATTTCAGCGATCAAGTACAACACTTCCTCTGAACCATGTACTTCCAATATACCTAATTGTGACATTACTAAACCAAGCGCAATAAATACGATAGGAGCAGTTATCATTGTGTTGGATAAACTTTTGGCGAGCATGGTATATGCGCTCACGCAGAACAATATTAGTACGATACCTATTTCCAACTTATACACTCCATTGCAACAAGACTTTATTCAAGATTGTAGGACCCTAATTCATTAGTACAATTGTATGCAAATAATAAGAGCATAAAATGAGCTGATTTAAAAATCGATCATAGATTCGGGGTTTTGTTATTGTTAAAGACCTGTCTCTTAAACATAATCTTTCAATAAAACATGTAAGGGGCTTCATTACCAACATTGTGAACCAACTAACGACCATTAACACTTTAGTTCTAGGCTTGGTGCCATCTCGTATTGACTATGTCGTAACAACATCAACTAAGCCATAACCGTTAATATCTTAGATAGTCTCAAGACTTATTTTATTATCAAGCCTAAAGTCGTCAGCCTATTTAAATTCAGTCGCTACAATATTAAGTAATTACGGCTGCGCCTGCTAGTTCAACTGAAATGGCAATCCTACCGTGTTTACAGATTGACGACTTAATGTATAAAAGGCACGCTTATTTACCAAATAATTACGCAGTATATTTACATTTATAGTACTAAATAGGTAAACGTGTCTTTAGCTATAAGCCCAAATACGCGATGGTGGCCGCATTTTTTGGCCTACCAATTAATTTAATGGCCTTATTTTTAATGAATATATTACTATGCGAATTAACGATGTTCGAGGCAACACAATATCGGCGACAGAACACATACAAACACGATTGAAAGAGAGTCAGCAAACCTAGTCGCGGCTGCGCTGGGCAAACCACTGAGCGTGAGCTCATTACGGCAATTTAGGAATTAAAGAATTTAGGAGTTTAGGAGTTTAGGAGTTTAGGAGTTTAGGAGTTTAGAAAAGCATTAAATTAGATAAATAGTCTGTCACTAAAAGGATTTTCTTCCTTTCAACAAATAAAGCCTCTAGAAAGAAAAAACCCGTCACAAGGACGGGTTCTTAAATGGGAGCCTGACGGTGTGCTACTCTCACATGGGGAAACCCCACACT
>JAWUVZ010000120.1:0-12755 GCA_034112105.1 Glaciecola sp.
AATATTACCTGATCACGCTCAAAGCTTTAAAAGCTAGTGAAAATTTCTACGTCCGTTAACTGCTGCGAGTTCAACTGGTCGACGCAACATATTGGTTGAATCTCTCTGCTGGTGTCTCATAGTCTAACGTTTTTCTCGGCCTTTCGTTTAGTTGTCTCGCAACTTGACTCAATTTTTGTTGGGAATGTACATTTAAGTCTGTTCCTTTTGGGAAGTATTGACGCAATAAGCGATTGGTATTTTCATTTGAACCCCGCTGCCAAGGCGACTTGGGGTCGCAGAAGTACACTTGAATATCAGTCGCTAGCGTAAATGCCTTGTGATTAGACATTTCACAGCCCCTATCCCAAGTAAGCGTTTTATATAATTCTTCAGGTAGCTTTTTAGACTGTTTGATTAATGCGTCGATGACGGCCACGGTCTTGTTGCTTCCCACTTTAACTAACATGACATAACGAGAGTGTCTTTCAACCAAGGTAGCGATATAGCTATTTCCTGAGCCTACAATTAGGTCTCCTTCCCAGTGGCCTGGAACCGCTCTGTCTGCGACCTCTGGTGGCCTTTCACTAATGTGCACAGCATCGACTATCTTACCTAATCCTTTTCCTTTCAACGTTGCATGTTTGGAACGCCTCATAACCCGCTGAGAGCGCAAGCATTGTTGAAGCTCCTTTTTCAATGCCCCTCTCGTTTGGACATAGAGCGTTTTATAGATTGTTTCGTGAGACACGTGTAAGTCCTTGTTTGAATAAGTACGCATCAACCAACCGGCAATTTGTTGCGGTGACCAGCTTCGATTTAACTTCATCGCGACTAGTTTTGCTAATGCTTTGTTCAATAGGAGTTTACATGGCTTTGGTCTTTTTGCGCGTTCCCACGCTGCGGTATCAGCTTTGTTTGCTCTGTAGAGTTTTCGTCCTCCATTGCGATTAACCTCTCTGGAGACGGTTGAGGGAGAACGGTTCAATTGTTCTGCTATTTGACGAATTGACAATTGTGATGACAAACCACGAGAAATTTCTTCCCGTTCTTGGGATGTTAAACACAAAGCAGACCGCGTTTTCTCTTGAGGTCTGATGCCACCCGTTTTGGCGATTATTCCTTGTATGCTGGAGTGAAATCTATCAAAGAACCTTGCAATATCATGTAAAGAGTCACCTTGCTGATATCGTTCCCAAATTATCGCTCGTTGTTGTGCATTGTAATAAATTCTTTTTCTCATTTTCATGGTAACGCCTCCGCTTTACTTTAGTATAGCGTTGCATTGACCGATTGAACTCGCAGCCCATAAGGGTCTGTCACTTATTGGATTTTAAAAATTCAAATAGCCACGCCAATTTGAGCAACATTTTGAACTCACTACGTTGGTTCACAACGGCCAGTCTCAAAACCTTTTTCCAACCAGCCAACATCCAAAAGGCAATCTAAAACGGATGTTTGTTGATTGATACGCTTCATGTTACCGTTTTATGCCTAATGTTCGTAATACGGCAAATATAATGTTGAGCTAATTTCAATAATCACAGCTAGTAAGTACATCCGTTTTAAAGTGCCCGTGGTCTGAAAGGTACAGCAATCTCTTTGTCCGTATCATTAAATACGTTGTATCGTGATTGATTTGATGACGTCCAAGGGCCTGTAGAAATTTTTACAGCGTTTACTTACAGCGTCGTGATCTTTACAGAGCACTTCGTTTGCTTTACTAAACGTAAGCAGTTCAATTAAAAAGCGATAATACAAACGCGAGCATGAGTTCACATTTGAGTAAACTCTAACAGCAGACTATGCTTAATTTATTCTTTAAATACCCAGAGGTAACGATGAAAACAGTTGGATACGCAGCACATTCTTCAGACGCACATATGGTGCCTTATCATTTCGAGCGACGCGCGCTTCGCACCAATGATGTAGCAATCGAGATTTTATATAGTGGTATTTGCCACTCTGACCTGCATACAGTCAACGGAGATTGGGGAGACCAAAAATATCCTTTGGTCCCGGGGCATGAGATTGTTGGCCGCGTGACAGAAGTGGGCGCTGATGTAAAACAATACAAAGTAGGTGACTCAGTCGCTGTGGGATGCATGGTAGATAGTTGTCAAGCGTGCAAGCAGTGCGACAATCATGAAGAGCAGTACTGCGAAAATGGGATGACACCCACATATGGCGCGCCTGACCGAATTTCCGGGGAAATCACTCAAGGTGGATACTCAAAGCACATTGTCGTGCGAGAACAGTTTGTATTGAGCGTCCCTAGTGCTCTGGATATTGAGAAGGTAGCACCGATCTTGTGCGCTGGGATCACGACCTATTCGCCCCTAAAAACTTGGGATATTAAGAAAGGGTCCCGTGTTGGTGTTGTCGGGCTTGGCGGTCTTGGTCATATGGCGGTGAAACTCGCTGCGGCCATGGGTGCAGAGGTAACGGTGATAAGTCGTTCCAATAAGAAAGAGCAGGAAGCCAAGCATAGCGGCGCAAAAGGTATCTTGGTTTCAACCGATAAGGGCGAAATGAAAAATGCCGCTTCTACTTTTGACCTCATTCTTGACACTGTGCCGGTTAAACATAACGTTGATACCTATACGCCTCTATTAGACGTTGATGGCACGCTGGTGATTGTGGGTCAGATAGGCCCGCTGGAAGAGCCTATGACAATTCCTTTGGTAATGGGTCGACGTCGTGTAGCGGGTTCATTAATTGGCGGCATAAAGGAAACCCAAGAAGTACTCAATTTCTGCGCTGAGCACGATATTCATCCAGACTGTAAAATGGTTCGCGCTGATGAAATCAATGATGCATTTGAACATTTAGCTAAGGGTGATGTTGCCCATCGCTTTGTCATTGATATGGCCTCCTTATAAAACAGAAATAAAATAAAGCAAATGTAAAAAGCCGAAGTGCGTAAAGCATGCTTCGGCTTTTTTATTTCACTTGGTCCTTAAATCGGCTTTAACCAGCGCTTTTTATGAGCGTTTCTTTTTGTAAGAATAGATGACAATCATGACGAAGCATCTGGAAAATGTTGCTCAAAAAGAGGGTTGACCACTTCTAAATTTTGTCCAAGCTTTTTCAATGCCAAAAGACGCGTTCGGCTAAACTTTGCTCCTTTTGGCACTAATCGTAAAATGTAGGCAGCGCGACTGTCGGCAAACACCGGTTCAGATTTATGAAAAAAGGCATTGCAGAATAAAAGTGCATCTCCGGCATCCAGAGCAGGCGTGACTTTTGTTTTTTCCAGATAATTTAGCTCTTGGCGTGTTAACTGAAAGGGTGCGTGTTCAGGCCCCCTGACTCGAACAGGGGCCCTGACGATTTTACAGTAAGTTGAAGAAAAGTAAGCAAAAAACCGCTGGGAATATGCACTCAAAAAGCTGACCGAAACTATTCCGAACTTTCTTGTTTCGGTTTCTGGTTCGGAGAGGACTAAGTCAAAGAAAATTAATGGAAATTCTCAACCGAACACTGAACTTTTACTGAACTGGTGGTGTTCATTAGCCGGAAAAAAAAAGGGGGGGAAGGGTAGCTGAAAATCTGAAATCCTGAAAAACTAAAAGAACTGGCTGTGGGTAAATGGCGCCAAAGGGCAGTTTATAGCCAGTCGTTTTTTAAGCAATATGATTGCTGAGCCATCGATTAGGAGTCATTTCCAAATTTTTGGTTGTCACTCCCTGAACCGGCCGTTGGGCTTTTAAAATGCGATAGTAGCTGTAAAAGGAACGTGCAAATTACATGAGGGATTTTGTGAATCAGAAATCATTGAACAAACTAGCTTAGTACAATTGATAGTCCTATTTAAAGGGGTAGTCAATATCTATAAAAATTCAAATTTATAAATAAAACTGTTATTTTATTTGCTACTCAATATCATCATCTATAGTCATTAATACGTATTAATGACGCCCTTTTACTCAAGTTAGGCTCAATGTTACTTGGTAAATTTATACTGCTGGGTTGAAGTGTTGTTCTACTTTTTGGCGTATGAGAAGCGAAATCGTGAAACACTTATAAAACATTGAAGACTAAAAAATCGGTTTTCGCTGCTTAATCGACTATAAAATTAATCACTGTCGTTACTCTGTCGTCCCATTGTCAGGTTACTTTCGTAACAGATAACACTGTTTTTACCGCATTATTAACGTTCAGAGTAACGAGGAGTAACAAATGATAGTAAAACAATTAAGAGTTAAGAATAAATGGTCGCAAGAGCAACTTGCAACAATGAGTGGACTTAGCGCTAGGACTATTCAACGTGTTGAAAGTGGCGAAAGTGCCAGTTTTGAAACTCTTAAATCTCTCGCCTCTGTGTTCGAAATTGATATGAATAAACTTACAGAGGAAATAATAATGATAGATAAAACAACTGAAAACTGGAAAGCTCAACCACTGTGGTTTAGGTTTTGTTTTTTAGGCATGTCGTCACGAAAAGCACAACTACTCTCAGAATTTGCTTTTATAATATTAGGCTTAGCTGCTTTCATTTACTGGGATAACAAATTTGCTGGGACATGCCTTATTATTAGTGGCTACCTCACTAATTGGCTAATTAGGTATGCTGAGCAAAAAAACATATGGTAGAAATAAGATAATATAAAAGGGACTTAAACAAGGATAATGTTTTCTTCCCTTAGATAGAGATAAGTTCCCCTAAAGCCAACCAAGTAAAGAGTTTATCTACTAATTGAAGCCCTTCAATACATTAAAGTGAACAGCCGCTTCGCCTAAAAATAAGGCGTTATTTCGGGTTTTCAGCTTTTACCACCCAACACTTACCAAAATATACATTGAAGTTACATATATTTGTAAACCTGTGTGTTAATGCTGTTTAAGCAATTCATGATTCGATTACCGCTATCAAATTTTCGATTAGCCTTACAATTGTATTTTTCTCTTTCGGATCAGATTCTGCAACAAGCAAAGTTAAAGCGGCTAGCCCAGTGTCGTTTATTATAGGCTCATAGTTACTATTGAATAACCTATCATTCCTATTTAGGAAATCTATAAAAAGAAACGCTGCCGTGCGTTTATTTCCATCACTAAATGGATGATTCTTGACGACAAAGTATAATAAATGCGCCGCTTTACTTTCAATAGTTGGGTAGGCGGGCTCACCAAAAACGGTTTGCTCAAGATTTCCCCATATTGAGGATAAACCATGAGCACGGTCGTTTGCGAATAACTGCGTCGCTTCTCCTCTGGCAATCAGTTGTGACTTTAGTTCTGAAATCGCTAGATACGCGTCATTGAGTGGTGTTAATTCACCACCAGAATGGCCATTTGGGGCAATAAGTAGACCTTCATCATATTGCTGCAACCATAAAAATGTTGATGTATATCTCGCTAAAATATCAACTAGACCAGCACCAAATTCGCTGTTCCTCGGTAATGAAGCTGCTCTGCGTACTAGCTTTAATGCCTTTTCGAGCTCAGAGGCATTTTCGTGAAGTCTATTATCATTAATACTAAACCCCTTTAGTAAATGTTGTTTTAAGGTTCTAGTAGCCCATTGGCGAAACTTTACGCCTTGAATGGATTTTATTCTGTAGCCGACAGATATCACAACATCTAAACTATAAAATTTCACTGGTTTATCTGAATTTGCAATGTGCATTTTTTGCACATTGCTTTTTTCATCTAACTCATTTTCTTTGAATACGTTATTTGTGTGCTTTGTAATCACAGAGCGTTCGCGACCAAAGAGTGTTTGCATCTGACTTTGTGATAACCATACTGTTTCACTATCCATTGCAACGCTAAGTTGCAGCGAACCGTCATGAGATTGATATATCTCTAATTCAGCCATGATCTATTTTTAGCCTATTCATAATGTTTGCAGAAAACTTTGCGTATCTTGGCAATCTACATTAGTTAGAAAAAAGAAACTAGCTGTACTGAATAGTAAGCAGTATTTAAGCGCTACAAACCTTCTTTTGAAATGACCGCTTTTATCCAAATTGAAGATAACGCTAACTAAGAAACGGCGACTCTTGGCACTAAACGCTCATTTGATATCTTCATGCTCGTGTGACGGCTATTGCCGTATTCAAGCCCGTGATGAATCGGCAAAAAATACAATATGACGACCTTACCTAATCAGGCAAAAAAGAACAATAAGTTGCCTGTCGTCAAAATTGATTAAAGGGCTCCTTAGAGCGAATAGGGAACATTGGGGCGATTAGCTTTTCAATCGGTTAAATACCACTTACCCACCGAAAGCAAATATCTAACTGCGGTGAAAATCGAGCGCCGCCTCAGATAAGTCTGTTTTAATAAAAGCAGTTCATCATCATAAACAAAAGCAAAATTCAAAACTGGTTTACACAACAGTGAGAGGCGCTTGCTTTGAATTCTAAATTAAGTATAAAGATCTGATTAATAACAGAAAAGTATCAGATTTTTACTTCCTTCGGAATATAAAATAGATATCAATATGAACCATATAGGCATCATGTATTTTGATTTCAGGCAAATGACGCTTTATTTCACCTATACTCCATTAATGGTTAATAACCCTCCTCCTTTTCCTCTTATTGCCGATACAAAAAGAATAAGTTTACGCTGAAAATTTTGATTTTCATTATTAAGTATGCCCCTTTTGTCAACCGTTTTTTTGAAAAAGCGCAGATTGGAATTTCTATCAGACTACAAAATGCAAAAATTGTATTCTTCATTAAATGGAACATCATCATGAAAAAAAGCCTGCTAATGGGAGTTTGTTTGTTCACTGTAGCAAGCCTAGCTGCGCAAGAAGTTAGTATTAGTGTCATCAACGATTCGAGTTATGTCGTTTCAGGTGGCATTAATGAAGCAGGAACGTCAAGAACATTAGCAGTAGGTAGCTTTGAGTATCAACTGAATGACGATTACCTCGTGCATATTGAGGGCCAGTTGCAGCGTGGTGAGAATGGTAGTGATGATGTTAGAGACATACAGGCGTACTCAAATATCGACGAAGATGATTTCAGTAAACTTTATGAAATTTGGTTTCAAGGTGATTACGACGAATTAGGTTTGAGATTTAAAGTGGGTCAAGTTGATGCAAATACCGAGTTTGGATTTGTTAACCATAGCGGTGAATTTATAAATTCCTCAATGGGATTTAGTCCTACTATTTTGTTTCTTCCAACTTACCCCATCCCCACCCTATCGATGAACGTATTCTTAGATGTCAATGAAATTTCTCATATAGGGTTAGGCATATATTCCGATGAAAGCAATGAATTTGATGAGGTGTTCACCATAGCTGAATGGCAAACTCAGTTCGAAAGTGCCACATTGAAATTGGGTGCATGGAACCAAACAGGTGATATCGATAGACTAGACATGACAGCGAGCCAAGACGGTACAAACGGCTACTACTTGGCAGTTGAGGGAGGCTTATCCTTATTGTGGCTTAACGCTGCTTCTGCTGGATGGTATTCCCAACTTGGATATGCTGACGACTCAGTGGGGGAAATTGACCTGCATCTTGGTGTAGGCCTAGTATTGTATGATACGTTTAACAACCAGGGTGACCTCGCTGGCATAGGCATGACCCGTATTAATACCAGTCAATATTTGCACGATGAATTAAACAAGAATGAAACTTCCATTGAAATATTCTATCGATATCAGTTAAACCAGTACATAGCGTTGAAACCAGATATTCAGTACATCATTAGCCCCGGTAGTGACAAATTTGCGTCAGACGCGCTTGTTGTTACTCTTCGCACAGAATTCAGTTTTTAAGGTAAGAAAAATAAAAATTGCAAACAAAACAAACACTGCGTGGCGCTATTTGGTGCACTATTTTTAATAATGGGTGTCGTGGGATATTGGGGTGTAAAAAACATGTCTTCTATCCTGGATTATATAGTCGGACCTGCTTGGATGACTGCAGATGGGGCAATGGAGGGTACGATTGGTATTAGGGACAATTGATTGCTACTGTAAAATTTGAGGTCAGCGAACTTTCGTCCAAAAGCGTGAACTTCTTGGTATATATGCTTTTAAACTTCATTTACTCTTTTAGTACCTTATTTTGATCGTTATAAAATAGTAGCGGAATTACTTTATGATTAGATTAGATTTGATAATCTAAGAAGTTTGGTTTTGAGGGCGTTTATAGTTGTATTTTGCCTTTTCTATCTTAGCCCCTTCGCCTGAGTTATCGAATTTACAATGATGATTTTTAGTGAGAAGCGGAGCTGATTGAAAGGTCTGCACTGGGCAGTTTATAGTCGACGTACCTGTTTTTACTAACTACTTCCGTCACGAGCGAATTATAGTTATCCGATTGAATAAAACGTGACTGGAACGTTTTCTCCCATAGGAGCCGTTGACTTATCTTGGTTGAAGACAAAAAATGCCTGATAGCTGAGTCAAGCTGTTGTCGATTTTTATCGTTATCTTTTGGCAAGAAAGTGCCAAAACCGGTCTTTAGGCTTATTTATATTTGACCACTTAATAGAAGCGGACTTTCTAGAAACGCACTTTGACGGGCAAGAATGCCGTATCTTAGTATAAGCCAATTAACTTATTCAGTGCAAAGAGTGCCGTTTTCTTTTATTGTCTTGAGCCATTCGTTAGACACGATAAGTGCTTGCTCAATTTCTTCTGGCGTCAACTGAGATTCCAATTTCTGCTGATATCGTGAATATTTATTATACAAGTCATTACTATCGGTTAGCTCTAAAACAATTTGATTATTTGAGTACGCTTTAATTCGCCCATTAGTAACAGTGTTTTAATTGAAACAGCTATGTGCCGCTCTTTTTTTACTAAATTAAACAACAATTCCCACATTGCTCGAATAGTCATAAGCTCTGAAAAATAACAAAAAGGGAATGTTAGTTATTGCAGAAAAGCCGGCATCTGCCAGCTTCCTTATTGGTCAATGAATAATTTTACTTTGAAAACCGCTTAAGCTTAAACAAAAAGCAAACATACAAAGGTAAAATGTAAAATGGTGCCAACATCATAAAGGCCAAGATCGGCCCCACTTTTTGGGCAACAGGCTCTGTAGAACTAATTACCGTATATCCGAAAAGGTAAGGTAACAACATAAAAGCGAAAGCAAATATGCTAAATACCCAAACCGACGGATTAGACTTTTTCAAAAACAAATAAGTCGAACCGGCGAACACTATTGCCCAGAGTATGGAGGGGCTATTAATGAACATGCCAAGTTCAAGGTGAGATATGCCGCTCTCATTCCATACAAGTCTCCAATATTCGGTATTAACCAATATGAAATGTATTTCACCCGCCAACAAAAGCTGCCACAGGTGCTCTGAAGGCTCATTTACGTTTGATAACCAGCCAACGAACAAAGCGATTGTAGGCAACGTCAGTACACATAAAACGATACTCAGCGCTTTTACAAAACCTGTCGATTTTACCATCGCGTTTTGCCCATCCCAAATTGCCAATGCTGTTTGTCGTAGTAGCCAGTTGGTTGCATCTTGATTAGTCTGCTGACGCTCTAAGTATTCTTCTTCCATATCGCCAATAAGCTCGTCACGGTATACAGGATTTGCTAATCGAGACAATAACCACGTAACTAACTTGGGCATTGCAGTGCGGTGTTCTTCAGATGAATTAGTATTAAGCATGACACTCGCCTCCTATAGTAAGAGCAATGTCTTTCCACATTGTATCCATGGCCTGCTTAGCGTGTTTAAGTGCAGCTTTGCCTTCACCAGTCACAGAAAAAAAGCGTTTAGGTCTGCCACCACGTTGAGCAGTAGACTCTCCAAGTTTAGACACGACTAAGCCTTTCTTTTCCATTCGCTCAAGAGTTGAGTATAAAGCACCTAGTGCAACATCTCTGTTTATCTCTGACTGTAAAAGCTGACGAATTGCGGCACCATAAGCTTTGGTTTCTAGTCGCAACAATGCGAGCAAAACTGTTTGTTCAAATTCACCTAACGTTTTTTGATTCATAATAATCTCCTATATTTTCCTACAATGTAGTTGTTAAGATGAATTCTACAACGGTAAATACTACATTGTAGTAATTTAAAGGGATACATAGTTATATCAAATTATACACGCCAGAATGTTTGTGATTATTCTTTCGATGTTGAAACCTAGTATTTTTTGAAGTAAAAGTGAAGAAATCTCGTTCCCAATCAAATAGAGGGAAATATTAGTCCGGGTTGCTAGAATCAAAAATAGAAGATAGTGAGAAAATGTTTAATGATTTTAATATCAACTATGGCTATATCCTTGGTCAGAGTAATTATCTGGCTGAGATAGTTTACATAATTTTAGTTCGCCCAAAACAACCGTCGAATAGCCTGAGTTAACAGCAAAAACTGGCTAAGATAAGTTCGGGCAGTTGGGAGGTGTCGGCATACTGAGCAATATGACTGCTGTGCCCTCAATAAACGGTCTTGTTGTAATGCCAGCACAGACAAAATAGTAGTGATGCTAATATCTAGCTGTACTTATTCAAGATCTAAACTTGCTAAGCGAAGCGCTGCAGCTACGCCAACTTGAGATTCTGGAGACCACTTCACCACGTTCGACAATAGATACTTCGCAAAGCTTTTATTGTCATGATCAGCCATAAAAAAGCCGACTTCATAATTTATTTGTATGCTCAAAGGAATGGCTTGATAAAGCTCATTTGCAAATTTTTTGGCCTGTGTTATGTCTTCTTTAATGTCGTGAACCTGCATTAATCGTTGCATGGTGTATGGTTGCGGTTTTGCTGCATAACTTGCCTCAAAGTAGCGCAGAGCCTGATTTATATGAGCGTCATACTGTTGTTTTTCGAGAGCCGACATTGACTTCTTTTTTTCGTTTTTAATTTGACGGCTTAAATTATAATAACTTTCACCTACAAAGTGCATTGTTTGTGCTTCTATTCCCTTGGGATACGCTACAGTAGCCTGAGCAGTTAGTTCAGGAACGATGTTAGTAGCTATTTCACCCGCTACAGTGAGTTCAGGAAGGCTTAGCAAGGCTTTATCTAAAAGAGTTTGCGCTTCACTATTATTGCCTTCAAAAAACCGGTAAGCAGCTAAGGTTGCCTGCGACAAAGGATCGTTAAGTGCAGCACCTTTTGTTAGCATGTCTTCAAAAGCTTTGTTCTGCGACTTGCCAAATCCTAATGGCGCAATTACCGCATAGCTTTGACCAATTGAGAGGGGCGTTATAGTTACCTTCGCTTCCACTTGAGGCCGCGGAAACTGCGCGCCGTTTAAGCTTCCGATACGCCCGTATTTACGAATGAGCGCTTTAAATTCACCTAAACTAATATCAAAAGATTGATTAAAAGCATCTACGCCATTTACTCCAGTTGCCTGCAAAGCAAGCATATTAGCCAAATTAGACGTGTAATCATCGAAACCATTGCGGCTACTTAGCATCATGAAATGGGTGACTAACCATGCAGATGGATACATACGATTGTTTAAAATGTCGCTGTCATCATAACCTTGCAGAGAAAATAAGCTGTCGAGCTTAAGCATGTTAATGCGCTGCAGTTGCATTAATCGCATACCTGGTGGCTGACCAATTTTAACCACTTCGTCTTCTATTTTTATGGAGCTAAAAAATTCCGCAATCCCTTCACTATACCAGGTGGGATGACTAGGACCGGCAACAGCGCGCTGAAAAAAGTGTACATACTCATGAAATACAATATTTAAATCGTTGCCCAAAGTATTTTGCGAATCACCAATAACAATTATCGGCCCATTTAAAGTATTCGTATAAAAGCCACCAACCCGCTGATTAGTGACAAATTGTGCGTACAAACTTTTGCTATTAAATCGGTAGGCGCTAAGTTTTGGCAAAGGTACGCTGTTATTAAGCTTAAGCAGTTGTTGTAAAGAGGCTTTGAACACCTCTAGCTGATCAATCATCTTAAGTGCTTCATGCTGAGCGATATCAGTATACAAGACAAAGTGCGAGGTTTCGTATTTCACCCAAGGTGTTTCGATAGATTGGGCGTTAGTGTTGTGAGCCATTAATAATAAAAGTAGACCGGCTATAATTGCCATAGCCAGTTGCAAAAAATTTGTCGATTGATCCACGTAGACCAGCGGCTCGGAAATACTTCTTTTATTCGCTAGCATGTAAAAATCCTTTTTTTTAAATAAATCAATTGAGACCGGCATCACATTATCTTGCTGCGTCGGCGAGTAGCACAATTCAATACCGCAAACCAAATATAATATAGCTTTGGGAACGGATATTAATATCCAGTTTCAACCATTAATTAACTTGCATACTTAGTTCACTATTGGATGAATATCACTATATCTATAAGCTGTTGAAAGCATATTTATAATTAGGTGCAGTCTTAATAAAAGTAGCTGCTAACGTTTGATTCTCCAAAGTGATGGTAATATCAAGATGTGTGACTCTTAGCGTAAGCCCTTTTTTTGTCTAAAGGTAGCATACGCTGAAAATCCGCGCTCGGTTAAAGTGCCGGACCGATTTTGGGGTAGTTCCTATATTATATTGACCTGACTGCGTGCCATGCCCGCAACAGTGATGCTGCCAATACCTCAATATCGTCTTTATCGGTAAGCTGGGAAATGATGGAAATTCGGAGGATAGATTGATTTTTCCATTTTGCGCCTAGGACGAAATTTCTATTTTCCTCGCGAATTTTTTGGATGACTGCAGTTGTCATCTGATTTCGTTTTTCAAGTGCTTCGTTTTCGTCACCAAAAGCAATAGCTAGTTGATTCAATACTACTTGGTTTAGAATTCTGATCCCTGGCGTACCTGCCAAGTGTTGTTCTAGTAGTTTTGCGCAA
>JAWUVZ010000121.1:0-50464 GCA_034112105.1 Glaciecola sp.
ATGAGTGCCCACACAGATTGTCTTGTTATAAATTGTTAAAGAACATGCCAGCTTCTTTCTATTTCACTGGCGGCTTGAAAGTCACGTTATGTGCCGTCTCAAGCGGGATGCATATACTACCTACATCATTTTTCTTGTCAAGCTTTTTTACAATTCTTTGTGAATTTATTTTTAACCGAAACTACCGATAAAACCAATTCAAACTGCCCTAAAACTTGCTCTTCTAGTCAGTGTCCGAAGGTTTGCTCGGATGTCTACGTTGAAGAGAGGGCGCATGATAGAGGTATATAGAATTTCTTCAAGTCTTTTTATTAAAAAGATCAAAATAGTTTGCTAACCGTTGTTAACATGCTTTTAATCTAATCATATCGAGTGAAATACGAACAATTACACAGAAATATGGCAGTCTGTTAATAGAGTACTAGCAAATCTGTTATAAAACCGTCATATTACACCTGCCTTTTACATAACATTAACAACAATAAGAGAAGGGAAGGTTATGGTATCCGTTAAAGCGCCACTTTTACTCGTGGCTTCAGCCATCTTGGCTATTATTGGCTTTTTTGTCGCTGGTTTAATACTTGGAGAAGGATCATCAAGTGTTGAGAAGTCGATGTTTGCAGTTGGAGTCATTGTAAATGCTGTTTTAATTTTTATATTAAGCGGTATGACAAAATCTAATGCTTCTGCAGCATCAAGCACAGTGACGAGTTCAAGCATTCCGAATGATGATGATGAATCTGATGAAGACGTTTCCACTTTATATGTAGGCAATCTACCGTATCGTGCTAACGAACAAATAGTTAAAGAACATTTTGAAAATTTCGGTTATGTTAGGTCTGTAAGACTAATGAAAGATAAGCGAACTGGAAAAAGAAAGGGATTTGGATTCGTCGAAGTCTCTGCACAGGAAGCTGATTCTATGATTGAAAAATTAAATGATTCAGAGTTTCAAGAGAGAACAATAAAGGTTAGGCCGGCTAAGGATAAAGTAGCTTAACCATCGTGTTCTTCTCAAAACACAAAAGCCCGCTATTCAGCGGGCTTTTTATTTGGACCAATAGATGGCGCGTCTATTTGTAGACTATCCATCAGTTTTGCGTTGAATGTGTGAAATCTGTTTATAGCACTTAAAATATCGGGTACCTGCACATCTTTCATTTCATTAACTAAACTGTTAACCACTGATTTAAAATCTTCTTGCGACCCCAACTTTTGCGCAGCCTGATTCATTCCATCTAAGACCTTATTCAAATATTCAGCAACTGCTTTAGGCGCTTGTAGATCGATACTCGGGGTTTCAGAGTATTTTTGCACTTCACCATATTTTTGAATTTTCTGTGAGCTTTCTACCTTAGATAGCTGCAATGCAAAACTAGATAATTCTTTATTATCGAAGCCAATGTTGAGCGCTTTGTCGTAAGCCTTTTCAATATCGCCACGATAAAAGGTGTTTGCAACATCATCAGCTTGCGCGACTAAATCACCGATAGCCTGCAGTTCGTTGTCATCAAGATCTCCTTTTATCTGCAAAGAGAAACTTGTCGTTTGCTTATAAATGAAACTGGCATGCGAAATATCACCATCATTATCTGAAGTGAAACTGTCTTTTGAGATATTTTCCAAAAGCCCAAAACGGATCTGAACCTCGTCACCATCTCTTGTTCGCAGTGACAATTCGCTCAATTCGGTTTTCTGTGCGGACACAGAAGCATTATCCGTTTGAGCACTTTTATCTGATTTGTTGATAATGCTGGCTTCAAGCTGCTGAATCCCATCAAAGATAGATACCCTACTCTTAGCGATTCCGTCTTTAACCTCTTCTGTGGCATTTGCACCCAATTCGTATTCGGCTAGTTTAATACCTTTCGACACACCGTACCGGGCCTGTTCGAGTAATGCATTAAGCTTCTCATCCGGAGCACCATCAGCTGACGCATTTTTAATAGCATTACCCACAAAGTTAAGCACATTACGAGCAACTTCCTCGAAATCAAACAGCGGCTTTTTAACGTTCTGTTCATCATCTTGATTTCTAGCAGTTACGTCTGCAGTTCGCCCCTCAACCGTTAAGGTTTGACTGATGGATATACCCAATACCCGCGCAGCGACCTTTCGATTGTCCGACATACCCTGGTTTTCATTTACAAACGTTTTTTGGAGCTCTCTAGCTTGCTTCAAACCATCCTGTTGTAATTGTTTATTCAGCGCAACTTCGGGGCGAACCAACTTCGATTGTTCTGACTGTGTAGCCTTAATTTCACCTAAATTCATTATTAATACCTCCTTAGCCTCGACCTCTCTATCGGCCGGCCAAAATAAAACCTTTAGCTTTAACTTGGTAAATTCTTAAAAAACTTTACACTTCACCCCATACAATAAAAACTTAGGTAATACATGTCAGACCATCTAACCGAAAAATATCAACAACAACTTGATGAAAAGACTAATCGAGTCAAAGAGTTACTCTCGTTATTTTATAGCTCAGATATTGATATTTACGCCTCTCAACCGACACATTTCAGAATGAGAGCAGAGTTTCGGATTTGGCACGAAGGCCCAGACACTTATCACATTATGTTCAATAAGGTGGATAAAGAACAATATCGAGTAGACCAATTAGAAGCAGCTAGCGAGATAATTAACACGGCGATGGCATTAATGACAGCCGCATTCAAAGGAAATGAAATACTAAGAAGAAAGCTTTTTCAAGTTGACTACTTGAGTACACTAACGGACGAACTATTGATCACGTTGGTTTATCACAAAGCACTTGATGACATTTGGGAAGCCGAAGTAAATAGGTTAAAAGCGTCATTCCCTCCCCATTTAAATATACGCTTTATCGGACGTTCTAAGAAACAAAAAGTGATGCTGGACAACGACTTTGTTATTGAAGAACTCCCCATAAACAATAAAACATACCAATTCAAACAAGTTGAAAATAGCTTTACGCAGCCTAACGCACGGGTTAATTGCAATATGATTGAATGGTCGATGGCTCAAGTGAGCGATCAAAGTAGAGACTTGTTAGAACTATATTGCGGTTCTGGTAATTTCTCAGTTCCTCTAGCTAGTTGCTTCAAGAGTGTGTTGGCAACTGAGATATCAAAAACATCTGTCAACGCTGCCCAGTTTAATATTGCAACGAACAATGTGGACAATCTGACTATAGTTAGACTCTCTAGTGAAGAATTTGTTGAAGCGATGGCGGGAGTGAGAGAGTTTCGCCGCTTACAAGATATTGACTTAACAGCATACGATTTTTCGACTGTTTTGGTTGACCCTCCTCGGGCCGGTATTGATGAAAAAACGATAGCACTTATTCAGCAATTCGATAACATTATTTATATTTCATGCAACCCACTTACGCTTTCAGCTAATTTGCAGACATTGTGTTTAACCCATGAAATTAAGCGTGCAGCGGTATTTGATCAATTTCCGTTTACTGAGCATATTGAAAGTGGCGTTTACTTGGAGCGTAAACTATAGACATAGGTCTATCTTTGCTTTACCTCGAAGCATATTTTACCGCACCAAGTTGCACAAACCGCAGTTGAAGCTTGACGCGTTTTGCAGTTTCAGCCACTGACGGTTTGTCGGAATCTAATGCTTCGGCCCCTGCGCTGAAAACGAGTTTGACCATTGCCTCAGCTTGCATAGTAGCAATATTCCTTGGCAATTTTAGTTGCAATACAACATAATCACTTAGCTCTTCAATGAAGTGTTGTATTTCTCTGGCTACAGCTGCTCGAAATGCTCCAGAGGTGCCTGTGTGCTCTCGTAACAATAAACGGAATACATTTTTATTATCCGTAATAAACTCCATAAACGTATCGACCGAAATGTCGATCACACCTCCACCAGCTTCAATTCGCCGCCTAGCTTGACGCATGAGCTGGCGCAATGCCAAACCGGCTTCATCAACCAGCGTTAAACCTAACTCATTAATATCAGTAAAATGCCTATAGAAAGAAGTTGGGGCGATGCCTGCTTCGCGTGCGACTTCGCGTAAACTCATTGCAGATAAGCTTTTATCTTCATCTAATAAACTAAAGGCTGCATCAACTATACGTTGTCTTGTTTGAAGTTTTTGTTCTTGTCTATTCATATGCAATTAGAATACAACAAAAAATGCAATTTTAAGAACTTTATTTCTTGCCAAGTAAGCCAACAAAAGTTAAATTAGCGTACAGTTGTAAGCTGAAATTAAAAGGCATCTCTTGAAAAAACCCCCATTTATAATTACCAACGTTTTAATTTTTAGCGTTCTTACGCTAATCGCATTGGTAGGGACACCAATTTGGGCGCTAACCTACGGATTCGACTGGGTCGAAATAGGTTCAGCTATCTTCTTATTTTATTTTACTGGCATGTCGATTACTGCTGGTTATCATCGTCTTTGGTCACACAAAACGTACAGCGCTCATCCTGTTGTTCGATTTTTTTTAGCCGTCGGCGGCGCGATGACTGTGCAAAACAGTATCTTGCATTGGTCTTCTGATCATCGCGTTCATCATAAACATGTTGATGTTGATGAGGCAGACCCTTATTCCGCTAATAGAGGATTTTGGTTTTCGCACATGGGTTGGATGTTGCGCGAGTATCAGGCGACTCGTTACGCTGACTACAGCAACTGCAAAGATTTGCAGAAAGAAAAAATTGTTATGTGGCAACACAAATATTATTTACCTATTGTTTTAGTCTCTAATTTTGGTATTACTGCATTGTTGGGTTGGTTGAACGGTAATATCTTGGGCATGATGTTGCTTGCCGGCATCACTAGGATTGTTTTGGTTCATCATGTCACATTCTTCATCAATTCATTAGCGCACATGTGGGGCTCGCGTCCTTTTACTGATAAAAATACGGCACGAGATAATGGTATTTTAGCTTTCTTCACTTTTGGAGAGGGTTACCACAATTTCCATCATATCTTTGAATACGATTACAGAAACGGTGTAAAGTGGTGGCAGTTTGACCCAACTAAGTGGATTATCAAAGGCTTATCATTTTTGGGACTGACTAACAATCTGAGAACTTGTCCTGAAGAGCGTATTGAAAAAGTTAAATTAGAAATGCAGCTAAAATATGCACAAGACAAGGCAATACACTTACCAAACGCTGAAGAAATTGTTGCTAAAATTCAGCATGAATACGACATTTTGATGCATCGCATGGTCGAGTATTACGCTACTAAGAAGCGTTTGGTCAATATGAAGAAGAAAAATTTACAGGCTACATATGAGCGTTTGGAGCTTGATTTCAAATACAAAGAATTGAAACAAACACTCGCTCTTCAGAAACAGAAATGGAGAACAATGTACTCCTTTTACTTGGAGCCGCAGTCTGTATAAGTGCAGCCTTTAATTAATAAGAATGCTAAGGCATAAGTTGATAGCTTTCGGGGATCTAGGGTAACTAGATCCCTTTTCTTTATCCTACTATTTATCCCTTTTCTAACGGCAACTTTATAACGTTAAATAGGTATAAAAATACACCGAGTCTCAGTTTTTTAAGTTAGCGAGTACCAAAGATTTTATCACCCGCATCACCCAATCCGGGTAGTATATAGCCATGCTCATTTAATCGTTCGTCAATTGAGGCAACATATATATCGACATCTGGATGTTCTTTGACTAGGGCTTCTATTCCCTCAGGCGCAGCCACCAAAAACAAACCTAAAATATGCTGACAACCTTTGCTTTTAAGTAAATCAATTGTCGCTATTAGGGTGCCGCCTGTTGCCAACATAGGATCAACAATCAAAGCAATGCGCGAGTCAATGTCAGTAACTACTTTGTCGAAATAGGCCACAGGTTGCAACGTTTCTTCATCTCGATATAAACCGACCACGCTAATTTTTGCATTAGGGACCAAGTTCAAAACACCATTGAGCATGCCCAAGCCTGCCCGAAGTATCGGCACGACTGTGATTTTTTTGCCTTTAATTTGGTTTACTCCGATAGGCGCACCCGTCCAACCTTTAATTTCTATACTTTCGACATCTAGGTCTCGCGTAGCCTCGTATGTGAGCAAATTAGCAACTTCGCTTGCCAACTCCCGAAAATCTTTACTACTAATACCGTAAGCGCGCATTAAACCAATTTTATGTTGAATGAGCGGATGTTTTATTTCGTAGATTGACATGGTAATCCTTTGTCTAAAACCTGTGTTTAATATATATCAGGATACTGTTAAAAAAGCATCTGAACAACATTGTGATTCTTGCTTATTTCAAAATGTATATTCTCTTAAAATATTGGCAACTGGTAACGAGAATTGTTAGAAATTTGCGATATAGTTATTAACCACTAATTACAATAAGTAACGGAAATTGCTGATCATAGTAAACCAAATATTAAATTAGCTTAATTTTCAGTAAGCCTCTCAGTAAAAATATTACAAATATTTCAACCCGATTATGAATACATCGTTTAAGCTCGATAACTAGAGTAGGCAGCGTTAGTTCAAGTATCAAATCTACATCAGATAGCATTTTAGTCTTATCCCATTTTCGTGGTTTATCTTCGACAACTTCCATTTTCTCGCGCAGTTCATCAATAATGGCATGTGCCTTGTGGAAGTCGTCTTCATAATGTTCGGTGGTTACCCCCCCAAACACCAGCGGCACCGCAACCATATACTGCAAGCAATGGTCACGATCTGCAGCGTTAGCAAATACCCCTGTTTTAGAAATAATGCGAATGGCAGATTCGTGTGTGCGAATGACATTCTTCTCAATATCCGCTAACCGGTCTTTCACCTCTGGATGTAAGATGACTGACGCTTCTGCGGCAGTTTGCCCATGGAACTCTGCGGGGAAAGAGGTCTTAAACAAGATGTTTTCCATCACGTAAGTACCATACTCTTGAGAAAATGAAAACTGACGTTCAGCGTGTGGTTTAAATACTTGATCTTGATTCGTCTTCGAAAACGAGACGTCGTAAAAAACCCACTGCGGAGCAGTTAATGCGCTTGGTATGCCCATTTCACCGCGCCTCGACATGTCAGCCAAACGCACAGCTCTTGAAGTTGCGTCACCCGCAGCCCAAGATTTACGAAAACCCGAATTCGGTGCGTGACGATAAGTGCGCAGCGCAGAGCCATCGACCCAAGCGGCTTTAATCTGGTCGAGCGACTGCGATGTTCCTGGCACTCGCGCGCCGTTAGGCACAAGGGTGCCTTGAACGATAGGCCCAAGGTGTTTTGTACATTCAGGAAAGCGCAGCGCGAGTAATCCGCAACCGAACGTGTCCATTAAACAGTTGCGCGCGGTATCGAGCGCTTCTTCGCTGGAGACTTTAAAATTAACAACATAATCTGCGATATCTTGGATGACATGATCGTAATCGGGGCGGTTACTAATATCTGCATTACTATTCATTTCTTATCCTTAGTCGTTTATTTCTTGAGATGAGACAATCGCTTTGTCAATAAGGACACAATACCATGTCTATTGAATCAAAGTCCTGCACCTCTTTTGCCGTTCATATTGATATGTATGAGCACAAACAGTCCTTTTCTAGAGCAAAACATATTAATATTTTCACTAAGTGATGGGCACAACTAATTTTTCCTAGAAAATGACAAAGCATGTTGAGTTAATCAGGCCGCCAATTCAGCACAACCGTCGAGGGCGTTACGTTAGGGTAGCAATAACGTAAACTGTTATTGACTTACGAGCATAGAGTGATGAGAAGGTGCGGCGGCGGAAAAATACTCGTTTTACGGCACAGGGGTAATGTCATACCAACACCAAAGAAAGCGGTAGCTCGGGGCTTTGGTGAAATACCAGAGTTCATTTTTACTGTTATATGCTTTAGTCACATACGACCTCATTTGGGGTGATTGTTATTGAAACACGTTTATTAATTTCATTTTGCGTTAGATAACCACATTCGCCATTTAATGAAACACGGTCGTGCGCAGTGAACCGGTATTTATAAACTCCATCTGCTTGTGATAACGAATAGTGAAGTGTATTGTTATGACCTATTTCTATGGAGCCGAAATCCAAATTGGAGTTAGGTAGACTGATCTCAAATAAGTTAATTTTAGCACCTGAGTGATTGATAACAGTGACACTCGGCATAATGTAAAAGCTGCCGTAATAAATGGCAATTATTGTTGCTACGACCCCGATAACAGAAAATAAAACAATCTTCACATAATGTCCCATGGCATATAACGCCCAATTAACTGTTAATAAAATAGTAGGCTAAAATAGCAAAGAAGGAACAGAAGCCTACTGTTTTTTGTCCCTGTTTAATTGCTTATAGTTATGTGCTAAAACTGGTAACCTAATTGAAAGAACCCGCCACCTTTACCTTCATAGTCTGCATTGGTAGCATGAAAGGAAATACCAAAAGTGACCCCCGATTCATTTATACCATTAACAAAGTAGGTATAACTTAAGCCCGCACCATAGTAATTATGTTCATCGAATGAATATTGATTATTTTTTAAGGTAGCATACCTCTCCGTACCCAACATGCCCGCATAAATACCAAAACCATGATTATTTGTTTCAAAGTCAAATAAGTCTGTGGTAACCCAACCGATACCAAAACCACATTCAGAGCCATAAGCGGAGCTATATTCGGTACAACCAGCTGAAATATATTTGAAATCGCTTTTTGAAACTAGTGCGATGTTTGCGCCTATACCACTATACATAGCCCCTATGCCAATGCCGACAGAGTAATTTTCAGTTTGACTATTTTCTTTAGCAAAACAACTAAGAGATAGCATAGGTAGGAGTAAAATTAATTTCTTCAAAGTATATCCTTATTTTGAATAACAATTATGAATGCCAAAGTGGCATTTGCACATAACGTTGAGTATGAAGAGTTTATAGTAACAACAAAACATTGTCATTCAATAGCTTGTCCTCTATTCGATGATAATTCCCACAATTTTTCTGTACTTACAATAAATTCATAGTTATCACGTCCATTTTTTTCATAAATCCATGTAAAATAAAAAGCTAAAGAAAAAAGCTCGAAAATTACTATTGTTACTGCGAACGCATAGTAATAACAGGTACTTATCCAACCCTAATCATCCGTGTTCGGCACAATCTCTCACTCACCTAATGGTTAATCAACAAGTAGCATCATTAATACAGAGCTTGGCATTGTGCGCTACTGTGTTTCAGTGTAAGCACATTTTCTAAACTGAGCTACCACTCCTACCTGATGACGTAAGAGCCGAAACGCCTTCTATCATTGTGCTGATGGCGACCAAATATAGACTGATGTTTTCATTGGAATGATTTGAATCAAGCGGCATCTTTAATACCTTTGACGACATGGACAACGGACTAACCTAAAATAATTTTTAACACTGGTTGGACCGTTTTCGATGGAGCAAGATATAGACATTGTCGTTTACATTCAATTCCCCTGACTTAAATTGTACAATTTATACTCGCTTTTTGTTTATTTTATGCGCTAATATATTATAAGCTATGTAAAAAATAATTTTTGCATTGCTTATAATTAAAGGATTTAAAATATGATACTAATCAGACTATGTTTTGTGGCTCTTTTTGTTTTTGCTTTTTCGGCACAAGCACAACAGCCAAGTTGGACTAAATCGCAAATGGAGGTTTGGGATATTGTGCAGAAAAGTTGGGTCGATGACGCCGCAGAAAACGGAAATTGGCCAAAAGATTATATACATGACAGCTACGTTTCGTGGGGTGCTAGCAGTGGTGGTCCATCATACAAAGACTCTACTATTAAATGGTCTAGATACAGTGATGAAAGCAGTAGTACATTGATTTATGAAAATTCACCAGCATCGATCACCGTTGCAGGCGATACCGCAGTCGTTAACTACTATTCCACGACGGTCACCACTGATTCTGAGGGCAAACGCACGCGTTCAGTTACACGTATTTCAGAAGTGTTGATTAGAGATGGTAAGACGTGGTCATTCCTCGCTGGCAGCACCTTTGAACCGAAAATGAACTAGTAGTTTCAATCTGATAAAGGAGGACTTTATTCGTACTTCTTTATCTTTTTATCAACTACACTTTTAGATTATAAACAAGAATGATATCCAGCTGCATTTTTTCTAAGGTAAAATATAGACACAAAAAAGCCTCCATGTGGGAGGCTTTTTGTATACTAAGAATACGTTTTTAGTTTTTCGCTAAATAAGCATCTCTATGAGCCACAACATCGATCGACATTGTTTTAGGATTGAAAGTCATAGTAGCTATCGCTCTATCACTTACATCGCTGGCTTGTTGAAATACAGCTTCTTGAGCTCGTTTGAAGACTAAATTTGATGCTATTTGTTTACTCATACATTCGCTGTTTACTTCGAATGTAGACTTATCCATGCAATTGAACAACTTAGCTTCACCGGACTTTGCATTCGCAGACATTGCGATAGCAGAAACTGTTATTAACATGATGACTTTTAAATACTTCATATCAGTTCTCGGTGAATTAACAGTAACAGTAGTATATGCATTGATAACCTAATATTCAAGCAGAATCATACAAATATTACAGTTATATTACAGTTAAACGACAAAACCGTGAAATACTGGCTTTGTTGGCGGTTAATTAAACATTTAACACAATAAATAAACAACGAGATAGCGGCGTTGAGAATAACCTAAAAATTAAAAACTGCTTTTAGGTATTATCAGCGACAACTTTGTGAATAACTTTTAGCCAAATAATAATGAAGTCACATCGGTTATTAGCAATTTAAGTAAGTAAACTTCCGCATAAAAAAGCAGCAATAGGTGCAGACTTCAGATATATCACCAGGTACGGATGTTAAATTTACATCCTTTTTGAAGGTCGGGTTGCTAGATACCGTCTCCATCACCAAATTCATGTAACCCACATTCTCTCTTTAAGCCGTGAAACCGCGTATCCTGGGCCGCCATACCAGCGGTTAATGCTACTGTAGTATGCCAATCACCAATAGATACAAATCCTTTTTCCCATAGAGGGTGATAGGGTAATTGATTAGCTTTCAGGTATTCGTGCAATTGCTTGTTTGATTGATCAAGTATTGGGTGAAATTTAAATTGCTGGCTTTGCTTTTGCAGTACTTTCAGTTTCCCACGTGAATCAGATTGCTCCCTGCGCAAGCCCGCAAACCAAGTTTTGATCTCCAACTCGTCAATCGCACGCTTCATTGGTTCGACTTTATTCAATTTATTATATGTTTCAATACCTTCTAGGCCCTGTTCCCACAGTTTTCCATGTCGAGCTTCTTGCCAGCCCGAACTTAGCTTAGCTGAAAATACGTGTAAATTGAGATTTAGTCGCTTCGTCATTTCATCAATGAATTGATAGGTTTCAGGAAATAGATAACCGGTGTCAGTAAGCACGACAGGCATACCTGGCGCAACTTCGTTGAGTAAGTGCAGCATCACAGCTGACTGAGCTCCAAAACTAGAAGACACCATATAATTACTGGGTAAATTATCTAACGCCCATTCTACTCGGTTTCTTACAGGCATTGCCTCAAGCGTTTGGTTTACGTTAGCGAGATGCTCGGCCTCGACATTAAAATCAAGTACTTCTCCAGACCTTAGGTTATGTGCCAGGTTACTCATAAAAGTCCCTAGGAGAGTCTAAAACAGGTGCGATAATACCAGCCCTAATTACATAATCGCCAAACGATTCACTAGCATTTCGCTCTTTAGACCAGCGGCCAATTAATTCGTCTAGATGGATCATAATTTCAGTATCTGTAATATTTTCTTTGAACATACGCGGAATTCTTGTGCCTTGACGATCCCCTCCAATATAAAAGTTATATTTACCGGGTCCTTTGCCTATTAAACCAACTTCAGCCAACATTGAGCGACCGCAGCCATTCGGACAGCCTGTTACTCTATAAATAATACTTTCATCTTGCATATCATGCTTTGCAAGTAAGCCTTCAATTTCGGTAACCGCGCCAGGCAGATAACGTTCAGCTTCAGCCATCGCAAGTGGACAAGTCGGCAAGGAAACACATGCCATTGAGTCTTTACGCTGATTAGATACTCCGGCCTCCATCAAACCATGCTCAACGGCTAATGCCTCGATTGCTGCTTTATCTTCTTCGGCTACACCAGCAATAATTAAGTTTTGATTAGCCGTCATTCTGAAATCGCCTTTATGTATTTTTGCGATTTCTGCGCAGCCTGTCTTTAATGTTTTACCTAGGTGATCTTTGATTCGCCCATTTTCAATAAATAAGCTTAGGTGATGTTTGCCATCGATACCTTCAACCCACCCAAAACGATCGCCACGACTGGTGAACTCATACGCTCTACTTGGTCCAAATTTCACGTCAGCTCGACTTTCAACTTCCGCTTTAAAGTTTTCAACACCCACACGTTCTAGCGTATATTTAGTTTTCGCATTTTTACGATTAACTCGATTTCCCCAATCGCGCTGAGTTGATAACACCGCTTCGGCAACATCTAATGTTTTATCTAACGATATAAAACCAAAATCATCTGCTTTACGTGGGAACGTAGTCTGGTCGCCATGGGTCATTGCTAAACCACCACCAACAAGCACATTAAAACCAATCAGTTCGCCATTTTCTGCTATCGCAACAAAGTTCAAATCGTTGGCGTGCACGTCAACATCATTTTGCGGCGGTATTACAACGGTTGTTTTAAATTTACGCGGTAAATAATTTTTACCTAAAATAGGTTCGTCTTCTTGCGTAGACTCCACTTTTTCGCCATTTAACCAAATTTCAGCGTAAGCATTAGTCTTCGGTAATAAATGCTCACTGATTTTTGTTGCCCAATCCCAAGCTTGTTTATGCACTCGCGATTCAATTGGGTTCGATGTGCACAGCACGTTACGATTGACATCACCCGCAGTTGCAATGGAGTCGATTCCGGCTTTGTGTAATGTTTGGTGCATCAACTTCATATTTGGTTTTAGCACGCCATGAAACTGAAAAGTTTGACGCGTTGTTAAGCGAATGCTGCCGTAAATCGTGTAGTCGGCCGCAAACTTATCAATAACTAGCCATTGATGAGGCTGAATAACACCGCCGGGAAGTCTAGCTCGCAGCATCACATTATGCAGAGGCTCCAATTTTTGCTTCATTCGTTCAGCACGAATATCACGGTCATCTTGTTGATACATTCCATGAAAACGTATGAGTTGGAAGTTATCTGCAGTGAAACCGCCGGTAACGTCATCTATTAAATCATCGGAAATCGTGCCACGTAGTAAGCTACTCTGACCTTTCAATCGTTCGTTATCAGAAAGTTTACCTTCAACCTTGAACTTGTTGTCATCACTCATTAGTAAACATCCTTCTGATAACGTTTTGATTTGCGTAAGTTGGTTACGTATTCTTTTGCTTGTGCCACCGTTTTATTGCCATGTTCAGCAACTAATGCCAATAATGTTGTTTCAACATCTTTCGCCATTCTTAAAGCGTCACCACAAATGTAAAAATGTGCGCCTTGCTCTAGCCACTCAAATACTTCTTTGCCGTTTTCTTTTAATCTGTCCTGCACATAAACTTTTTTTGCTTGGTCACGCGAGAACGCTAAACTTATTTTGCTCAACAAACCTGATTTCAAATAGCCCTGCCATTCAGTTTGATAAAGAAAATCTTGAGTGAAATTAGGATTACCAAAAAACAACCAATTTTTACCTTCAGCATCTGTTGAATCTCTTTCTTGCATGAAAGCTCTAAATGGAGCTATACCGGTGCCTGGACCAATCATAATAATTGGAATATTCGGATCAACAGGCAATCTAAAGTTATCATTATTTTCAACATAAACGTTCAGATTATCGCCCTCTTCCAAACGAGTCGACAGGAAGCCTGATGCACCGCCTTGATGGGTAAAGCCGTTAGCTTCGTATTCGATATGAGCAACGGTTAAATGCACTTCATCTTCAACTTCTGCTTGGCTTGATGCTATTGAATAGAGTCTTGGCACTATAGGTCTGAGCGCATTTACTAATGCTTGGGATGTTATCTTTGCTGGATACTTTTCGACAATATCAACAATTTGGGAAACTGATAAATACTCTCTTAACCCAGCCTTATCTGCCATCAACTCGGCCAATTCTGCTTGGTTAGTCTCTGCTTGATACGATTTTACAAAACCGGGATAACTTAAGGTCAACTCTAATTTATTGATTAAAGCATCAAGTAATGTAATCTCGGTATCTGAAAGTAATATTTTGTCCTCAGCATTAGTTGATGTCGCAGATAAAATACGCTGCGCAACTGCTTTATCATTACTGAACCAAACACCTAATGCATCACCTGGCTTATAAACAATCCCGCTGTCTTCCAGTGAGATTTCAATATGACGAATATCTTTAACCGAATCACGCCCCGTTATTTTTAAGCTTGCACTTAAATTAGCGGCGAACGGGCTTTTTTTGTTGTAAAGCGACTCAGCTACGGCATTCGCTGCGGGTCTTAAACTAATGATTTGCTCGGTTACAATTGGCGTTAACTCCTCTTTCAACTTTGCATTTAAGGATACCGTCCAATCGGCAACAGCAGAGTCATAGTCTACGTCACAATCTAAACGCTCAACTAACGCAGTTGCGCCAAGAGAAATTAAACGCGTCTCGAAGTCTTTACCTGTTTGGCAGAAAAATTCATAACTAGTATCACCTAGACCCACGACCGCGAATTTTAGATTAGGTACTTTCGGTGCCTTTTTGCTTGCTAAAAATTCAAAGATCTCTACGGCATCATCAGGCGCATCGCCTTCACCATGTGTGCTTACGACAACAATCAGATGAGTTTCATTCTTCAATTGACGTGGCTTATAGTCACTCATGCTAACTACATTCGCTTGATAACCTTGCTCAAGTGCAGACGCTTTGTAATTATTGGCAACGCCTTTAGAATTACCGGTTTGCGAGCCATAAAGTATTGTCAATGTAGGCGCAGACGCGGCTTGATTAGCTGTTTCAACTGAAGATGGAATTTGTAGTGTACTTACCGACTCAGATAAGCCAGCCAAAAAGCCACTTGCCCAGATGAGCTGGTTTTTATTTAGAGATGAAGCGGCACCTGAAAGCAACTGGAGTTGCTGTTCCGTTAATGCTGAAAGCTTGTTATTGCCGTTATTTGTTGTCATTAATTGTTAACCTTAGCTAGTACCAGCTAAGGTTAACGACTTTCTATCATAACTTGAAAGAATTAAATCAGATTTTTTATTACTTTTTGGACTTAAAAACCAAGTAAATAAATGGTCTTTTTTAAAAGTCGAACTCTAGTCCGACGAATACACCTGTAAACTCTAAGTTAGAATAGAGATCATCTACGTCACTAAGCTCTATTTTTATTGCTCTGTAGCCCGCTTGCAAGGTCATATCTAAAGCCAGTGATTCAACAAAACTATAGGTTAACGCAGCTTGGAAATCAGAAGCTGTACTATCATCAATGGCTAAAAAACTGCCTTCTGCATATAAGCCTAAACCAGTAAAAGGTAAACCAAGTTCAACTTTTGCGTAACCCATTGGTATCACACCAGAGAATTCTTCCGACGACATCCTATTGCCAGTGGCTTCAGAAACCATAATAGTGCCATCGACATACTTGCCATTAATACCAATATCGATGCTAACTACGTCATTATCGAGTATTTCATAATACAAAATAAAGTCCGTGCCGGTCATTTCAATATCGGTATTGAGGATAGTGTTATTACCATACAAAGTACCATTAAACTCAAACTCTGTCGCAAGTGTCGTAACACCTGCCGTGTCCAATACCGTTCTACTTACTTTGATATTTGGTATGAGTGGCACCGGATGCTCTAGTGCTACGTAAAAAGCGCCATTTGTTTTATCATCAAAAGCAAAGTTAGTTAGCGACGATTCTTGATTCGAAAAACCACCGTCTGTGCCCATGTTCCATGCCTGAGCTCCAACATAAGCGCCCAATAGCGTATCGGCCTGCACAGGAGCAACAACCGCAGCTGCGAGCAATGCACAACCCAAAAGTGACTTTTTCATATTTTATCCTTGATTTAATAGTTCTGATAGCTCGATTAAAGCAGCATTCGCCCTTGAAATATAGTTCGCCATTACTAACGAGTGATTAGCTAACATACCAAAGCCGTCCCCATTTAGTATAACGGGTGTATACACAGTTTCTTGAGTGGCTTCTAATTCACGAATAATTTGACGCAAGCTTATAGTTGCGTTTTTCTTTTCCAAAACATCTCGAAAATCGACTTCGATAGCCTGTAAAAAGTGCAACAGAGCCCAACTTGCTCCGCGCGCTTCATAAAAATTATCGTCTAATTTGAACCAACTGGTTTTATTTCTAAGAACAGGGCTTTGAGGTGTTGACTGACTTGCAGCAGGGTCACCGGCTAATTCAGTATTAATTACATCGGAGCCGACACTAGCACTTAATTTTTGTGACAAGCTTCCTAGTCTCTTTTCCACCTGTTTTAACCAATCACGTAAATTGTCCGCTCTTGCATAAAACTGAGTATTTGAGCTTGTGATATTGCCAAGTTCAGCTTGATATAAATAAAGTTGCTCTACCGCTTTCTCATACCGAGATTCAGAAGAAGGCAGGATCCAACGATTGCTATCATTATTATAATAAGGTTGTGCTTGCACCAATTGTGGACTTTCAAGTGACTGCGATTGAGAGCGACTGAAATCTTTGCGCATCGAAAGCGCAAGATCTCTGCTCATTTCCAGAACACCAAATTCCCATGCAGGGATATTATCCATAAAAATTCCCGGCGGAAGTACATCGTTAGTAATGTATCCTCCGTTTTTGTACAACATCATTTCAGTGACTTTTATGAGTGTTGATGTTGTTGTGTAACCGGTTACCATTTGATGACCTTTTTGCGCGGCCATGTCTTGTGCATTTTTGCGAACATTAAACGTGTCTGGAGCAAAACTCCACCAAAAACCCAGCAATACAAACAACATCACGATAATGGAGATGCCCGCAGAAACTGTTTTAGTAGAAATAAACTTTGTCATAAATATCCTTTGACGCTTGTTAACCTGAGCCGAAACAACCACAGCCGCTTAAATGGCTGAAAACAACAACTAGACTCTAAAAGTTATATTGTACAAGCGTATTTACTTGTATCGCAACAAAAGGATTGCTAAAACGTAAGCTAACACTGTTGGTAAGGTTAAAAATATCATACTGATAATAGCGCCAACTCTTACCCAAAGTGGGTCGACATTCAGATATTTTGCCACGCCAGCACATACACCTGAAATAATAGCTCGATTTGCGTCTCTAAATAGTCTTTTATCATTGATAACGGTTTTCATTGTAAGTACCTCTTTAATGTATGACTTTATAATATTGCAAAAATATTAAGTACAAATGTGGGCTGTATAACGTTAACTATTATTAGACGTAATTAACTTGAAATGCTCAAGACATATCACAATAGTTGCGCTACCGATGTAAAGTAGGATGGGTGTTGCAAGCAAACCGATAAGATTAATATGACCTAACATGACTCTCTCCCTAGCAAACGATCCAAATCGCGAAGCGACTAACCTAATGATTAGTCTTCGCTGTTTTGGGCAACAAAAGATTCTGTAGACTTCGTGTTAGCGATATCAATGATTGTTACTTTAGTAGAAGGTGCTGATGGGTCAATCGGCATTGTAAAAGTGAAGTCATAAGCTGACTCAAAAATTGATTTCTTAACTTCATTATTAATTTCTGTTTTTGCAATTTCCATTGCTTGGTTAACCATTGTTGATAGCACTCTATCAACATGTGATTCATGTGCTTGCACTGAACCGGTTAAAGCCATAGCAGTAGCGAATAAAGTAGTTAAAACTGTTTTGTTAATAGACATGATATTTTCCTCAAAATTTCAAAATTAGTGGCTACGCTTACTGCTACGGAACCTTAAGTTAAATGCCTTTTCGGCAACGACACTTAGGTATAGCGATTGTTGTGCCAACTTTGAGAAAAAATATTTTATCTATTAATATCAATTACTTAACTGAATTCCAATTATAAAAAAGAGTAATTTAGGAATATAGTGAAGTCTTTACTGGTTAAATTAACCACTTGGATTGGTAAAATCAACCAAATTTTAAGCTTGTCTGTTTTGATTGCGAGATTGTTATGCGACATGATTATTAACTTTCTACTTTACTCGCTTTAAAATCGCGCGCTTTTGCTTGTGCTTCCAATACTTGGTCATAAGCATGCAGTAAAAGATCAGTAGAAACACCTTTTTGTGTACCATTTTGACTTAAGTAGCGACGCCAAATCCTTCCACCAGCTTGACCTTGAAACAAACCCAGGACATGTCTTGCAATATGCCAAACTTTTGAACCTTGCGCTACTTGCTCTTTAATATAGGCTGTCATTTTTACCACAACTTCTTCTCTGGTTATTCCCTTGCCTGATTCGCCATACAGTATAGAGTCAACATCACTTAAAATGTAGGGATTTGAATAAATTTCACGCCCCATCATTACACCATCAACCAGTCGTAAATGGTGATGAGCGTCTTCAATTTTAGTTATTCCACCATTAATAGAAATTGTCAATTGGGAGAACTCATCTTTTAAATCATAAACGCGCTGATAATTGAGTGGCGGAATATCTCGATTTTCTTTTGGACTCAATCCTTGCAACCAGGCTTTTCGAGCATGCACAATAAAATGCTCACACCCGCCATCTGCAACGAGAGATACAAAACGACTGAGACCCGCATAATCATCCATATCATCTATACCTATACGGCACTTAACTGTAACTGGGATAGAAATAGAAGACTGCATCGCCGCAACGCAGTCAGCAACAGTTTCAGGCATTGCCATTAAACAGGCACCAAAACTACCATTTTTAACCCGATCTGAAGGACAACCAACATTGATATTAACTTCGTTGTAACCACGTTGCTCTGCAATCGCTGCGCAATGGGCCATTGCTTGCGGATCACTGCCTCCAAGCTGCAATACCAGCGGGTGCTCTTCTTTGTTGTAGCCCAAATAATCACCTTTTCCATGGATAATTGCCCCAGTGGTCACCATTTCGGTATACAACACAGTATGTTTAGATAGTAGGCGCAGGAAGAATCGACAATGGCGATCAGTCCAATCAAGCATGGGGGCAACGGAGAGACGATGATTTAGCATAGAGTAGAAGGTAAACCTATTAGTTGAGAAGCAACTGATTAGCATCAGATTGAGTTGAATTTAGATAACAGAACTCTACTTTCACTACCGTGAAAAAAGCATACTCATCTAACGTAATTAGATTATAAAGAATCTACAGCAACTAAACAAAATTAAAAGGAGGATTAAAACAAAATTAGCAGTAGCATTGGGCTTAAATTAACAATTCAGCACGATATAAAAATTTAAAAACGGTACACTAGCTCAACGGCAGCTAAGGTCCAATTCTCCGAGTCTTGTGTCACAAAACGGGGAACTGAAACCTGAGGTATCCATGCAGACCCATTCACAGTTTGCAGGTTAGCAAAAGCATGCAAGCCCTCAAACACAGTCCAATTTAATCCAATCTCTCGGGCTGTTAAAGTTCTCGACTCAGTCGTTAGGCTCCATTCTACTGGACGTACGATTTGCCTTGCACCATAGCCATCGTTGTATGAATCGTGAAGACGAGTCAATTGACCGGTTAATATCAAATCGTTTTTCAGTGTGAGTTTAAACTCTGTGAAGTAGCCGAAATGATTGATATTAGATGGTAGAGATTGATTATCATAGCTCATATAATGGCTTGAAATGTCGATATCATTTAGCGATTCGACCGCATAACTTGTCGCGGATATAACAGATAACATCAGTACGTAAACTAGTTTCATTTTAATTACTCACAATAAATAGTGACTAAAAACCGACCTGCATAGTAACGTACTTATGTTGCCCTGAGTCCTAATATGGGTATTCTTGAGGTGGATATGATATCAAATTAAATACGCTAAATAATCCTTACTTTATCCATTTGCAAAGAGACATTTTGCATGAAAAGATAAGTGATCATCAATGAAACTGCTTATAAAGAAGAAGCTATGGTCATAGCCCGAACGCATGTTTAGTGTTAAATGGTAATCGGACATTTGTGCCACTTTGATTAAATTATTAGGCTTTAATTGTTCCTCGAGAAAATTATCGTCGGTACCTTGGTCGATTAAAATGGGAGGCTGTACTACGGCATTCTGCAAAAGGTGACAAGCGTCATACTCTAACCAAGTATGCTGGTCGTCACCAAGATAATGTGTAAAGGCTTTTTGACCCCAAGCACAGTTCACAGGATTACAAATTGGGCTAAACGCGGAAATAGAAGTAAACAAATCTGGATTTTTCAAGCCGATGGTAAGAGCACCGTGCCCCCCCATTGAATGACCAGATATAGCTGAGCTTTTATTAACTGAAAAAGTTTGCTGAACGCCGGGAAGCAGCTCGTTTAGAATATAGTCATACATATGAAAGTGCGTTGACCATGGTTTTTGTGTCGCATTGAGATAAAAACCTGCGCCCAAGCCGAAGTCATAGGCATTGTCAGGATCGTCGGGCACGTTTTCCCCGCGCGGGCTAGTGTCAGGAGCAACAATGGCAATACCTAGTTCAGCAGCGGCTCTGAAAGCACCAGCCTTCTGCATAAAGTTCTGGTCATTACAGGTAAGTCCTGACAACCAATATAACACAGGAACTTTCTGCGCCTCTTTGCCCTTACCCAATGCTATTGGCGGTAAAAATATAGCAAAGGTCATATCACAGTTGTTAGCTTCAGAGTAATGACTGTATTGCGCGTGTTCGCCGCCGAATACTTTATTCGAAGATAGCTTTTTCATCGCTGTTCCCATTATATTTTTGGGCTAGGTTGAAAGTGAACAACTGAGCGTATGCTCCTACCTTCATGCATTAAATCGAAGGCCTCGTTGATTTTTTCAATAGGTAAATTGTGAGTAATGAAGTCATCTAAAACGATTTCGCCTTTAAGATACTTTTCAACATAATCTGGTAATTCGCTACGACCTTTAACACCACCAAACGCAGTCCCTCTCCAGACTCGGCCCGTTACTAGTTGAAATGGTCGAGTACTAATTTCTTGACCAGCCCCAGCCACGCCTATAATTACCGATTCGCCCCAACCTTTATGGCAGCACTCGAGAGCGCTTCGCATCACGTCAACATTTCCTATGCATTCGAATGAAAAATCAACACCACCATCGGTTAATTCAACAATATGTTCTTGAATAGGTTTATTCACTTTTCTTGGGTTAATACAATCGGTTGCGCCTAACTTTCGAGCTAATTCAAATTTACTTTCATTGATGTCAACAACCAAAATCCTTGATGCCTTGGCCATGACAGCCCCGATAACGGCTGACAAGCCGATACCACCCATACCAAAAATAGCAACAGTATCACCCTCTTGAACTTTAGCCGTATTCATGACGGCTCCGATGCCTGTGGTTACACCACAACCAAATAAACACACTTCGTCCAGCGCTGCTTTCTTATTCACCTTAGCGAGTGAAATTTCTGGTAATACGGTGTACTCTGAAAAAGTAGAGCATCCCATGTAGTGATAAAGTGGCTTACCATCCTTGTAAAAACGAGATGTACCATCGGGCATGACGCCTTTACCTTGAGTTTCTCTAATTTTTTGGCAAAGGTTAGTTTTACCCGATAAACAAAACTTACACTCTGCGCATTCCGGAGTGTAAAGAGGAATAACATGGTCACCCACAGAAACACTTGTGACACCCTCGCCAACTTGTTCAACAATACCGCCACCCTCATGGCCTAATACGACAGGAAATAAACCTTCAGGATCCTCACCAGAGAGAGTAAAGGCGTCTGTATGACAAACACCACTGGCAACTATTCTCACTAGCACTTCGCCTGCTTTAGGCAGCATCACGTCAATTTCTTCCATGACGAGAGGTTGATTAGGACCCCACGCAACTGCGGCTTTAGATTTGATAAATGTTTGTTCCATGCGCTTTCCTTCATAAGCAATTTTCAATACATAGAGTATTCAGCCTTTGATGATTAAGATCAAACCTAATTACGAGATGAATATCTCGCGAAAAACTCATGTACCTAAATATTAAATAGTCATTATTTGCTGGCAATCTCTTGATCTCACCGCTCAAAGGATTAACATAAAGTTATCCAGGTTACTCTATTTAAGGATATAATAGTGATGGTAAGAAAAAGGACATTTCGAGATTAGAAAGTTAATAGCACAGCAATTAGAACGTTCAGAATCTGTTTTTTCAGCAGACGTTCTTTTGTTTGGCCTCAGTTTTGGTGTTATTGGCGGCATAATTAACTATTTCTTAATCATCCCTTTTTACGGTCATGTTTCACTTTATTTTGGTCAAATTTTTGTTCTGATTTGTCTCATCACGCGAGGGCTAAATGCAGGCATCATTGCCTCAGCGATTGCAGCTACCGCGTTGGCATTAAAACTAGACGACCCATTCTTATTTATTGTATTAGTCAGTGAAACCTTTGCTGTTCATATAATGTTGCGAAAGGGTCACGTATTATTATTTGCGGATGCAATTTATTGGCTAGTCATTGGAGTGCCACTTACACTAACATTGCTGACGTTAACAAGTTCAACATCTTCAGAACTTCTCATTATTTCAGGCTTAACCTTAACTATTAATGGCATATTTGGCGCATCTGTGGCGGCGTTGTTCTACTCATTTATTCCCATTCAAAGCGTATACAGAAAATACAGGGGAAAGCCGCCGAAGTTCGCAACCGTTATTTTTTCGCTTTGTATGTTAACGATAACGTTGCCCACTATCGCTATCTCTTTAATTTTTACATGGCAGAATACAGCCCAAAAGGAACAAGACATTGCAAACATGCTGGCGCGACAAGGCAACCAAATCATTTATGTTGTAGACGCATTTGTTAATAATCATATAACCGCCGTCAACCGGCTATCAAGCACCTTGTCTAAATCTAATTTTACTCTCCCGGTGCAAACTGCTCTGGATGCAACAGCAGAGAACCATCCGTACTTTATCAGTATGTTAGTATCTGGCTCAGACGGACAAGTTCTCTACGCTGCGCCAAATAAGTATACGATATTGCTTAGCGATGGGAACAAACACACGTTAAGCGATAGACCATATTTTCAAAAAGCCAAACAGACACTACAGCCGCAATTATCACAAACAATTTCAGGTATTGGTTTTGATAATGACGCAATACTGACTATGTCAGCTCCTATATCTTTAGAGGGGGAATTTTCTGGCATTTCACAAGGAGTTATTAAGCTATCTACTTTTGCCCAGTTTAAGCGCGAATATATTGACGATAATTCTTTTTATGAATATGTCATCACAGACAAAAACCAACGGGTCATATTTGCTTCAGAAAGCCTCAAATTGCCAACACTGTCGCAGTTTAGCTACCAATCTGGCAATAATGAATTGATTAATAGAATACCGGAATTAACCTTTCAGAATAATAAGTACCTTTATTACCAATTAGTAACACAACATGACTGGACAATAACTGTACTAAGCTCTCCCGCAATTGTGACGCAAGTTATTTCCAAAAACTTTTATATATTGGCGGCGTGCTTATTCATCACTTTTGTTGTGTTTTCAATTATAGCGAGTCAACTAAGTAAACGAATTACAATACCTCTTGTTCATCTCGCTGACCATTTTAATGACAATACTGTGCCTGAAGATATAGTAAGAGAAGCTGAAGTTAGTGATGAGATGATGAAAGTCACCAATAAGTTACTCAGTTCTCGGGAAATTATGTTGAATTTTCAAGAGCAGCTCACAGCGCAAGTACAAGAAAAAACAAAGCAGTTAAAGTCCTTAAATCAGCAATTATATAATTTAGCGCAGAAGGACGGGCTAACTAAATTATTGAATCGAAGCGGGTTCGATGACTTAGCCAAGACGACGTATCGTAATTGTGTGCGTAATCACATTCCTCTCTCGATGGTATTAATTGATATTGATAACTTTAAACAAATTAACGATACCTATGGGCATCCTTTTGGTGATACTTGTATCGTCTCAATTGCTAGCACCCTAAACCAATTTTGCAAACGTAACACCGATTTACTCGGGCGATATGGTGGCGAAGAATTCATCGTTCTGCTGAGTGGCGGCAATATTGAAGAGCATCATGAGTTAACGAAGCAAATTCATCGTACTGTACAAAAAACAAAAGTTAGTCACGAAGATATTAGTGTGAAAATGACCATTAGCATCGGTATTAGTAGCTTGGGCAGTAACTATGGCATGAGCTTCGAGGGATTGGTAAAATCGGCGGATGAGCAACTCTATAAAAGTAAACGCACGGGTAAGGATAAAATCTCAATATATTTCCAGTAATAATAATATCTTAACTTGTTCTACACCCACAATTTATCGATGATAAGTTGTGCAACATATAGACTTTAAACAGGAATAAGACTAATGTTGAAAAAAATAAAATATAAAAAATAATCTCATAATTAGATGTTAAATGTAACTGCGAAATGGACTAGGGAAAATATCTTGCAAGGTTCGCTATTTGGCGTTTTTGCGGCTTTTGCTAACTTGTTTTTATCTGTTCCTATTTATGGTGCATTGAGTCTCTATTGGGGCATGGGCTTGTGCATCTATGTATTGGTCAGTTTTGGAGTGAGGGCATCCATCATCACCCTCATATTCAGCCTCGCTTCAATGTATATATTAGACAAACCGATTGTCGATATTGGCATTAGTTTAGCCGAATTTATCACTATTGCTTATCTTATCCACAAACGCTTCTTTGTCATTATAGCGTCTCTTTGTTTTTGGTTATTTATCGGTAGCCCATTGTGCTGGGTTTATTTGAGTAACGCATCAACAAGTGCAAGTAATCAAGAGTTCAGCTTTATATTTTGTGTCATGCAAGGATTGAATGGATTATTTAACGCTTCGTTAGCCGCAATGTTGTATCTATTAACGCCCACTCGATGGCTTTATGAAGGCAGAAATTCAGTTAATAAGAGTCTTTCTTCAAATATTTTTGCATTGAGTGCGCTCACCCTTATTTTGCCTCTCGTTACAGTATCTTTCGTGTTAGCAAGCACAGCAAGTTTACGCAACGAAGAGCAACTGATTAAAATATTGAGGGCTCAAGCCAACATCGTGAGTCTGGCAACCGAACGTTTTATAGATGAGCACTACACTGTTGTTAAACAGCTTGCGAGAACATTATCCAGGGTACCCAATGAGGTTACTAGGCAAAGCATTTTGGTAGATGCGCAATCTGACTATCCCGATTTTTTTAATCTTACCTTTATACAAGCCGATGGATACACCGCCTTCTTTGCACCAACGAAATTCAATGACCAAATAAAGAGTCTGCCGAAAAATCTACGATATGTGACCGATCGAAGTTATTTTATTCATGCACGCGATAACAAAACGCCTTATATTTCTAACGCGATGATGAGTCGAGGTGTTATTTCAGCTCCTATGATTGCGATGGCGAGTCCGATAATCATCAACAATCAATTTCAAGGCGCCTTATTAGGTGCCATGAACTTAGAATTTATTACGACATTGCATCAAAAAATGGAATCCAGCCTGCAAACCGATTATGTCATTATTACTGACACAGAAGACCTTGTCATTTACGCATCCGCTCCAACTGGTTTACATAATTTAGAAAAATACACTATTAATGCTGGAAAAAGTAAACTTACACCTGATTTCCCAGTCTTATCTATTAATGGTAGAAATCATCCTTATCATTTAGCAAAAAACAACTTTGATTGGAAAATTTATATCATCAAACAGCCATCCGAACTGGTGCAACTATTCAGCCACCATATTTCGGTAATCGCTTCTACAGTGGTCGGTATTATCTTGTTATTTCTATTTATAGCCCATAAATTAGCTAAACAAATTACCTCGCCCCTAGTCAAGTTATTAGAGAACAGCTCTGAAAACTACAGTTCAGATTTTGAAAATATGCCAGGTGCAACATCAAGCCAAGAAATTAATGAGGTTGCGGATAAACTTCAAAAATCGCATAATTTATTGCGTGACATTGAGCATCACTTACGGCAACAGGTCTCCGAAAAAACGACTCAATTAGAGCAACTTAATTTGCAGCTGGCGGCCCAAGCTCGCGAAGATGGGCTAACACATCTGCTTAATCGTAGGGGCTTCGACGAAATAGCATACAATGCAATTAAAACTCATCAGCGACTACATCAACCGATCAGTTTAGCGCTAATTGATATTGACCATTTTAAACTCGTTAATGATAATTATGGCCATTCAGTAGGTGATGAATGTCTCAAAGCATTTGCCGAATTAATGCAGCAAAATTGCAAACGTGAAACCGATATTATTGGTCGCTACGGGGGCGAAGAGTTCGTCATCCTGATGTCAGGAACAAACGTGAACGCGCACCAACAGCTTATCCATCATATTCAAATACAAACACAAAACATGCTAGTGGATATTAAAGACTTACCAGCCCCAGTTAGTTTTACCGTCAGCATTGGAGTCTGTAGTTTACTCGGTAATAGTTTATTAAGCCTGCATGAAGTCGTCAATATAGCGGATGAAGAGCTATATAAATGCAAACGTAATGGGCGTAATCAGCTTTCCATAGTCACAATTGATCCCGTGTAGACGCTTATATTTTCTATATTGTATTAGCGACAAATTTACGCTTTATTTGTTTCGGCACAAAGCCTATGTTCGTATATACTTAATGCTTCAAATTAAATAACACGAGGTCATGCACGCATTGCTTAACTTTATTAACGGCTGTCTTTCAGCTCTCGGCTACTTAATTAATACCATTTTCTGGGTTATCCCTATTGTCATTTTGTCGCTGTTAAAGGTAATACCGATAAATTTTTGGCAAAAGCTTATCTCTTTTCCGCTCGATGGCTGCGCTACAGCATGGATAAGTATCAACAATGTAAATCAAAATATATTTTCTAGAACTCGCTTTAATACTAAGCATATCGAGGGGCTAACCACAAAAGAATGGTATTTAGTTATTTCAAACCATCAATCTTGGGTTGATATTTTGGTGTTGCAACGTGTGTTTAATCGCAAAATTCCATTCTTAAAGTTTTTCCTCAAAAAAGAGCTTATTTGGGTCCCTTTTATAGGAATTGCATGGTGGGCACTAGACTTTCCATTTATGCGCCGCTACAGCCGAGCGTTTTTAAATAAAAATCCACATTTAAAAGGGAAGGATTTAGAAACGACTAAAAAAGCTTGTGAAAAATTTCAACATAAGCCTGTTAGCATAATGAATTTTATTGAAGGCACACGCTTTACTAAACAAAAATGGCACACAACTGGTGAGGTCTATTCCAATCTCCTTCTTCCTAAGGCTGGTGGGATTGCATTTGTACTAAGTGCTATGGGCAAACAATTAACTAGACTCGTTGACGTCACAATTCACTACCCAGAAGGAACGCCTTCTTATTGGGATTTTGTTACTGGCAAAGTGGCCGAGGTAAACGTTAGTATCAAAACAGTGCTGATTGAAGACTTGTTCAACAAAGGCATTTTTTCAGACTCCTACTTTGACGATCCCGCACAAAAGGAAATATTTCAACAGTGGTTGAACAACATGTGGCAAGAAAAAAACCAAGAGTTAGAGTTTATGGAGCAAAGTAACAAGTGAAATCGTTTAAGTCATATTTAGTTTTCCCTTTACACTTTGTATTACAAATGACAAATTTGGGGTTTTGGGGAATATTGATTTTTGGTTTCGGTCTTGTCCGTTTTATCATCCCGATCAAAATAATAAGTAAAATGTTGATAAAGCTTATGCATTTTTTCTACTTTACGTTTAGCATTATTAGCGTTGGGTTGATTAAATTTTTTAATAAGGTAAAGATTGAAGTCAAAATGGACGAAGAGCTTAGCAAAAAGAAATGGTATTTAATTATAGCTAATCATATTAGTTATTTAGATATTATATTGCTTATTCGTTTTTGCGCTGAACATACCTCCCCTCCCAAATTTTTCCTTAAGAAGGAGCTCATTTGGCTCCCCTTCGTTGGGATTGCCGCTTGGGCTTTAGATATGCCGTTTATGCGGCGATATACGCAAGAATTTGTGGAAAAAAATCCACATTTAAAAGGTACCGATATAGAAACAACTCGACAGTCTTGTGCAAAATTTATAGACACTCCAACATCAGTTATTAACTTTGTTGAAGGCACTCGCTTTTCACCAGCAAAAGCTGTAGAACGTAAGAGTCCATTTTCAAATTTGCTGCGCCCAAAAGCGGGTGGGATAGCATTCACACTTGCGTCGATGGGCGAACAATTTAGCAACTTGCTGGACATTACACTAGCTTACCCACAGAATGCACAGCATCCAATGCGCGATATGTTGAGCGGCGAAATGACACATATTGTAATTGATGTCAGTGTCCAAAGTCTTTCTGATGAAATCATTGGCGATTACTACAATAACTCAGACTTTAGAGCTCAATTTCAAGTGTGGTTGAATGAACTTTGGGTAAATAAAAACGAACGCGTGAAAACCTGGATGAAAGGATTGAAGGCACAATAGAGTGAATTATGTAATGACAGTTTTACCTTCAATGATGACGCCAATCGCAGCAATTGACGAACCAACGACGGAGCTAGTGCGTAATCAAGCCGTCGCTGATTTTGTCGAGTTACTGATTAAAGCAGGTCAATACCTGGGAATGAAGTTAGAACTTGGGAGCGTTTCATATCAATTATTTGCCTTAAGTAGCATTTTTCTTGTCGCGACTGTTGCGTTTCTGATTGTTAAGTTTGTTCTGCATTTTAAAGTACTCAGATTTGTCGCTAAATCGAATAATACATGGGACGACTGTTTGTTAGACGCAGGCGTATTTAGACGCCTTGCTAGGATCGTCCCAGGCATAATTGTTTATTCGACATACAGCTTATTTTTTAGTCCCGAGGAAAAGATATATAGCTTATTGGCTAATCTGAGTGCCATTTACCTTTTGTTTACAGTGTGGAGGACCTTGAGTGCCTCATTAACAGCAGTAGAGAGTATCTACAGTAAAAGTCAGCTAGCTAGAAAAGCACCTATTACCGGCTTTATTCAAGTCGCTAAACTACTCTTCACTATTATCCTAATATTCTTAATTTTATCGCTATTATTGGGCAAAAGTCCGATATTTTTATTATCAGGATTAACAGCTATTGCTGCAGTGCTACTGTTAATATTTAGAGACACTATTTTAGGTTTTGTTGCTGGCATTCAAATTGCTGCAAACAGAATGTTCAATACTGGCGATTGGATCGCCATGCCTAAGTATGAAGTTGATGGTGAAATACTTGAAATTGGACTAAACGTAGTCAAAGTCCAGAACTGGGATAAAACAATTTCAACACTCCCAACTTATGCACTCACCACTGATGCGGTGAAGAACTGGCGTGGGATGATGGAGTCTGGTGGTAGAAGAATAAAGCGGGCTGTTTACATTGATATCCATTCTATTGCATTTGCTGATAGCGAGCTACTTGATGAGTGGGAAAGTATGAAATTGCTAAACAGCTATTTGAAAGCTAAAAAGCAAGAATTAGTTGATGACAGAAAATTAAAAGAGATAGCAGAAACCGATATTTTAAACTGCCGACGCCTAACCAATTTAGGCACGTTTAGAGCCTATTTGGCCGCTTATTTAAAAAATCACGAATTGGTAAACCAAGATTTAACTTGTATGGTGAGGCAGTTACCTCCAACAGAAATTGGTATTCCATTGGAAATATATTGCTTTAGTAAAGAAAAAGATTGGGTAACTTATGAACGTATTCAGTCTGATATTTTTGATCATGTGTTAGCAATAATGCCTGTTTTTAAATTACGAGCCTACCAACGAGTCTCTAGCAACAACGACCAACCACAAAAAAACGCGCCTTAGCGCGTTTTTTTACTTTTATATTGTATCAAGCGGCTGCATAAGCTAACAAAAATGTTATCGTTAAACTCGACATACCCAGAAATCCATATTCAATTTTTTCACGAAGTCCTTCCGCACCTGATTTTTCGGTCAAGCATGCCATAACGATACAACTTAATCCTAAAACTAGCGCTATTGCAGTTGCACCAAATAAAAAGCCGCTAAGTATACCGTTCATAAAATTCCTAAATTGAAAGCCGAAAGCGCGCGTATTATGCACTAATCTACAAAAATGTCACATGCTACCCGATGGTTTTCAACTAAACTTGATCTTGGTCAATATCACTAACTGTTAGGTAAAACACTCATTTAAGCAACTAATTATTCTGTATTTATCGTTTATAAAAGTCATAACCCACTGAATTAAATGTTAATTTTAAAATGGGAACAATCTTTGCTATCAGTACTTATAGAGACACCAAACATATATATCATTTACGATATAAATGTTTAAAAAATGATTATGAAGATCTTATAGACAAAAACATTCATATCTATAAAACACTGCTAACCGCAAAGCGACTGAGCAGTTTTTAATAGCGATATCAATAAACACAGACTAAACTATGGCTTGACCAAAAGGATTATCCAAAATGAAAAAAGTAATAGCGACCACAATCAGCCTTTGTGCTTTAACTGCATTCAACGTCAACGCTAGTCAATATAATTCAGAGCAATGCGATATCAATTTAAATGGTGATTTACGCTTTGCAGAAAATACACTGACACTTAAAACAAAAGCAGATGATGAAGTAAGAATCACGGATAGTTATATGGTCTTTTTGAATGGTCAAAAATTATCGCTTTCTGCAGAAGAGACAACGTGGGTCAAAGGATATTATGACGGAATAGAACAAAGTATTCCCCAAGTGATGACAGTGGCTGCTGAAGGTGTAAAAATTGCGAACTATGCGGTTACTGACGTATTACGAGGTTTTCTAGGCTCTGAAAGTAAAGTTGCCTCGCAGCTCGAAATCAAACTGAATGATTTATATGGAAAATTAACAAATCATGTTTATCAAAATCCTGAATCACTCACCTTCGATTCAGCCAAGCTTGAAAGTGAGTTAGGTCTTGGCCCAGATTTCAATGCCGAAGTTGACATGATAGTGTCTGACGTGATGGAAAATGCAATGGGTGAATTTTTGGTTCAAATGGGCAGAAGTATGTTAAATGGCGACGGCTCAATAGAATCATTTGAACAACGTATGGAAAAAATGGGCCAATCTATTGAAACCAAGGTTAAAAGTCAAACTGATAGCATTGAAAAAGAAGCTAAAAAATTGTGTGAAATGCTAACTACGATTGATGATTCGGAAAGCAAAGTACAAAAAATTAAAGGCCTTAATGACGTTGATGTTGTCACCAAAAACAAAAATGCATAAACGCATTATTATTGGGCTGGGCTGGTTAGGGACTCCGCTAGCAATGAATTTTTTAAGTGCCGGACATTCGGTTGTCGGCACAACTCGTAACTCAGACAAAGCCTCCACTTTAGCACTCGAAGGTATTCAGACTGTTATATTTGACGTCTATGACAATGATCTGACAACGCTGCATAGCGATATATTTCAAGACGCTTATGTGATAATCAATATTCCTCCCGGGCGTAAATCTTTTAAACCTCAATTGTTCATTGCACGCATGAAATCGCTATTCGACTATGCGCTTTTGCATCAGGCGCAACATATTTGTTTTATTAGTACTACAGCGGTATTTGCTGGACTTGAGGGGCGCATAAGGAACGATTCACCGTTAACACCCAATACGCCCTCTGGGGCGGCTCATGTTGAGCTAGAATTATACCTCAAGCAAATAGCAGAGACTGGCGATTTTAGCTGCTCTGTACTTCGCCTTGCAGGATTAGTTGGGAAAGACCGGCACCCTATTACGACGTTGTCGCAAAAATCAAATATTGCGTTGGGTAGAAATCCGGTTAACCTAATCCATCAGAAAGATGTAGTTCAAGTAATTTCTGCGATGTTGCAAAATGCAGGACCCAAAAAGCAACATAGTAACGCTTCGCAAGCTGCAAACAATCTGTTCGATGGCAATTTTTATGCGGCTAATCTATGCAGCTCCGAACACCCAACCAGAGAGGATTACTATATCTGGTGCGCAGACCAAAAAGGCATTCGCAGTCCTGAATTCGCGCCTGACAATAGAGAGATAGTGAGCGGTAAATGGGTTGATTCTGAACAAACAACAAACCGCTTACAGCTAAAATTACAGTATCCAAGCCCCTACAACATGCTTGAATAGCGTAAATAATATTTTTTACTAAGAGACGTTGCTCTCTCTGGGCCGCTATTTTAACAACTCAATTCATATAAGCTGCACACAGATGCCCTAACCAATCAGTTTTCTCAAACTAGAACCCAGACAATCCCCCGAAGGTTTTGTCTAACTTTCGGGGGCACTTCACATATATGGACAGAGCTTTTAACAGTTTTTTACTACATGTTCTTCATAACAGTCGCTTTAAAAAAGGCTATTCATCAGAAACTTTAAACAAAAAGCAACGTATGTTAAAAGATGTCTGTCAGCAACGATACACCAAAGTATTTCACTGCGACTGTATTAACAAAAATAACTAATAATATGACCGGTATGAAAGTTCCTACCGATAAGTTTACATAGCGTTCAAATAAGCTCTTTTTGAACTTAGGTGCGCCTTTGTCAAGCTCTGCATTAAAGTTATGTTTTTTCCAGCGATACATGACAAAAATACAAATCAAGAAACCATTCAACGGCAAAATAGTGTCGTAGAAGACATCATAAACCACCGTGAAGAAAGAATTATCGTTACCCGCATATGTAATGAAATTTGTGAAAAAATCAGAATGGCCGAATGATAAAGCGCACATTACTGAAAAGATTATTAACAAAGAACCACAAATAAGAAGGGATGGTTTTCTCCCTAGACCTTTTTCACTCATTAACGATGCTACCGGAACTTCAAAGATAGAAACCAATGAGGTAATTGCGGCAAAGAACACTAGCAAAAAGAAAACACTAGCAACCATGCTTGCCCCTATATAGCCTATACTTGTTTGTAATTCTAAAAATATTTGCGGTAAAAATGAGAAAATCATACTGACCGACGACTCACTTAACTCTTCCGGATTAATTTCTGGATTAAACGAGAAGATTGCTGGCAAAATCATTAAACCGGCGGTAAAAGCAACCGCAGTGTCGGTTAATGCTACCAACTTAGCAGACGTCGGTACATCAGCTTTACTATCGATATAACTACCGTAAGTAATCATGATCCCCATTCCTAAAGACAGAGAGAAGAAAGCCTGAGATAGCGCACCATTTACAACGGAAGCGTCAATTTTGGAGAAATCAGGCACTAAGTAAAATTCAACACCAGCCATTGCGTTGTCGCGGGTCAATACAAAAATAACCAGTACTATCAGCATAAAAAAGAGTGCTGGCATCAGTATTTTTGCGGCTTTCTCGATGCCCTGTTTTACACCTCCTTGCAAGATCAGATAAACCACCAGCAAGACACCAATCATATAAACAAAGATACTGTTACCGCTAATGAATGAACCAAAGGTATCAGCATTGGCTAACTCATCTAAGTTTCCGATCACTGATTGTAGCAAGTAACCAAATATCCACACGGTAATAACGAGGTAAAATACCGCAATCATGAAAGGCGTAATTACTGATAACCAGCCGGCTGCGCGCCAAAATGGTGAGCGATTAGACAATGTATCATAGGCTCCTAACGGATCTTTTTGACTATTTCTACCAACCGACATTTCAGCAAGCATCACGGGCAGACAAATGAAAACCACAAAAATGGCATACATTAGTAGAAATGCACCACCACCGTTTTTGGCTGCACCAACTGGAAAGCCGACTAGATTACCAATACCGACCGCAGAACCAGCCGCCGCAAGGATAAAACCCAACTTTGAGCCAAATTGCTCTCTTGAACCACTCATCATTAATCCTTCTTTTTATTTTTGTTTTTATGATGTTTAGTAGCTGATGTTAACAGTCTATTTACAAAAAGTCTTGAGCTTAGCGCAATAAAAATGGCCGATAAAAACCGGCGATTGTAAAAATATTGAATGCCTTACAATTAATTACCAGGGGATCGTTTCGCCCTTCCAATCTAGATAGAATGGGCTTTGTTCTGGACTTAAATTGTGGCAAATAGATAGGAGTTGATTTACCGTAAACTCGGGAGTAAATAATTTACCCGGCTTTACATTTGCCTGGAACGGTTTGGACAAACCTGTATCGACGGTTCCTGGGTGATAGCAAATTAAGCTTGTTTGCGGAGCGCGCCGTTTATACTCGATGGCAGCGGTTTTAACTAACATGTTCAGCGCAGCTTTAGATGCTCTGTATCCATACCAACCACCTAATTCATTTTCACTAATACTGCCCACACGAGCACTAAAGAAAACAATCTTTGCCCCTTGCTTATCAACGACATTAACTAAGCTTTGTAGCCAAATCGCAGGCAGTATGCTGTTCACACGAAAATACTCAGTAAGCTGTCTCTCATGCATGTCTTCCAAACGCTTTTCTGGTTTTAGTTTAACAACATCCGCACCGTCAACTGAAACTGGCTCTTGGTGCAAAATACCCGTAGTACATATAACTAAACTGAGCTTAATGCCCTGCTCTTTCAGCTCATCGATAAAGCTTTTTACAGCGACTTCATTTGCAGTATCCATTACTTTGTGGAGAACCTGAGTTGAAGCAGTATGAGTGAAAGTCGCTGCACTGCGAGAAAGTGTAAAAATCGTTTCAAATTTGGGCTGCTCGCTCAACTGCCTAACTACTTCTTTGCCAATACCGCCGTTTGCACCAATAATTAGTGCATATTTTTTTTCGCTTACTGTTTGTTGCATTCTACATCCTATAATTTTGTTCGCTATTGTTGCCAGGTTTATTAACCCGCCACTATTTTAAATTGCAGCGATTGCTTTCGCATCTCTTCTTTCCCGTCAACCAATAAGATATTTTGTATCTGTGTTTAGCAAATACCAGATAGAGTTTATCCGCAAACCACCTAATCACAGGCCAGCGGAGTGGAGCATATAACCATGTCACTCCTACTAAACTCCACGCTTTGTGCGTAACATCAAGTCCAGTAATCATGGTGCCATCATCTAATTGCCCATGAATACGGGCGTTTAACTCTTGCAAACATAAATCAGGATAACGCTGTGAAAAATCGGGCAATGAAATATCCTCAAAGATAATTTTCTTGTCTTTGTCGCGCTTTATTAGGTGAGTCATTTCTTTTTCGCACAATGGACATAGGCCATCATAAAAGAGCGTAAATGCCATGTTTTCCTCGTTTATTTATTCTGTCAATGTCTATACGTGAATTAATTAAGAATAGATGACATGAATTTTGGTCTAGTTAGTCGCACTTTGTGTGCACATTTAAAAAATATATAATAGGACGGATCATGAATGCGCGAAAAATTACATTGGGTGCTATGTGCTTCTGGTGCCCAGAAATAGCATACAATACACTAGAGGGAGCAACATCCGCTTATTCTGGCTATTCAAACGGTCAAACCCACAATCCAAGTTATGAAGACGTTTGTTCTGGCAACACCGGTCATAATGAGGTTGTGCAGGTCACGTTTGATACAAGTAAACTTTCTTTACGCGAAGTCTCAGAGATATTCTTTGCACTACACAACCCGACGCAGCGAAATCGTCAAGGTAATGACCTGAGAACCCAGTATCGCAGCGGTATTTATTACCATAGCGACGAGCAAAAGTCCGCCGCTGGAGAACTTATCAAGGAAATACAAGATATTCAAATTTGGCCTGACCCAGTTGTCACCGAAATAGTGCCGCTCGATAATTATTTCCAAGCTGAAGATTACCATCAAGACTATTTCACTAACTAATGCACAGAACCAATATTGCAATATGGTAGCCGCACCTAAATTAGCAAAATTTAAGAACACTTTTGTCAGTAAGTTAAAAACGCTATAATCAAAGGCGGCATTTAAATAGGAGCTAGCCTATTTTATAAAGACAAAACTAGTCGTTTTACAACAAATCCGTAAGCTCGAATAACATGTTTGCTTTACTGGCTAGAAAACGTCTCTCTGATCATTGTATTGCGAGAAGAAAGCCGGAGTAGACTTGTTGATTGCCCCCCTTCTACAAAACTTAACTACGCGATGTTAGTCAAACCATGTGTCATTAATTTTCATTTTAAATAACAAAGGCGCCATTTTCTGATACCGATATTTATCCGCAGGGCAAACCATATTTTTTAGATAATTAACTTTCCACGGATCATTAATCATCCACACATGATCATTCACAACAGCAACGCCCTCAATTGACGCATTGTTCATCAAATGCGTTGTTTCACATGCGCTTTGAGTTTTATTTTGGGCTATATTTGAAGGAGCAGAAAATGCGAGCTTTATGCGTTTTGTCGGCTTCTGCTTAGCTAAATCTACAATCCATAGTTCATTGTCGTTGCGCGCTGCAGCTAACAGGTAACCTTGACTGTTGGGAGTTGGGTAAAATATATCCATTCCATTTATAGGATGGTTTCCATGCTCAAATTTAGGCAACCATAACTGGCTGTCTCGCACTTTTGCGAAACCTGACTCTTGCCAAAAATTATCGTCTATATTTATCTCAAAAACTCGTGATTGTTTATTTGCGTCCTTTTCCAAGCCTAACAGAAGTCGATTATCCTTAGTAAATGCTAAACCTTCTATACCATCATTTGGAAAATCGCCGACTTGAGCCTCTGCTGAAAATTGAACGGGACGGACATGCGTGACTTCTAAATTTTCATCCTTAACCTGCAAGCGCACTAGTAGTGTGGGATAGACTGTTGAGCCTGTTTTTGCGTACGTTTTCTGGCATGCTTCACTAAGTTGCTGCGAGCGGCTTGCATCTTCAGTAACAAATATCCATGCGCCGTCCTCTCCCTTAATCGGCGCAAGTCCTTCGTAATCAGGTTTGTTAGCAAGATAGTTATAAAAACAACTGTTCTTAACCCTTTCGCTGAATATCGTTGGCCCTATTTTTTTAATGACCTGACTATTGCTTAATGAAATTTGGTGTAATCTTAATATTTGACTTGCATCTGCGCTTGCGTCGGACAGCGAATATAAATGTCCATTGTCATATTTGAGCCCTGACGTTTGCGGGTCGAACATCACATCACCGTCAACATCAATAATCCAGCTACCTAATAAAGGCGTAACAGAAGTAGTAGGAGTGTCGACAACAGAGTCGGTTTGATTTTTTACTGGAACGCAAGCAACACAGAAAGTTACAATTGACGAAATAACAGCTATCGCCATTAGCTTTTTCATTCTATATCCTTTTAACTATATTTGTTTTTATTTAAAAATAACAGCGCGCTGAGTATACATGCTGTGCGTAAACTTATTTATCATAATTTACGAGGTATTTAGTGCTAAGCTGTTTTTCATTGCTCAAATAGATGAATTTTAGGCAATACCATTCTACCCACTAAGGTCAAAGCAAGGGAAAACCAGAAACGTGACACAATTAATGCCCACCGTCATCGCAGGTCCTATTTTACGGCACACAGAACATAATCGTATCGTTTGGTGGTTAGTGACTTCTGTCGCAATTGATATAAAACCTGTGTTAGCTGATGGACAGAACAATGCCATTGAATTGCACAATGCGAAGATTACTCAAGAGACATTTTGTGTCGGGCATCGCGCCTACATACAGTTAATTAGCGTAGAATCAACAACTGAACAACCACTCATTAAATCAGGCCGTTTATATCATTACGACTTGTTGAGTAACTTGGAAAATACACAAAACGACGACAATCATGCAAATAAAGTAGTTCAGGCTCCTAAACCGCAACGACTCCAAAGCATTTTAAAAGCTATTTCTCACTTGGTTTATGAAGGCCACGAACGACCTAACTTTCGATTTAATCAACATTTGACCAAAGTTACACAAGGTTCGTGTCGCAAACCCCACTTTCATGGCCAAGACGCCTTGCCACAACTTGATAACTTAGTTGCAGATGAACTAGCTAATAAAGTGAATACATCAAATACCAGTGAAACACAAAGCATAAACCGTCCCGATTTGATGTTAATGACTGGCGATCAAGTATATGTTGATGACGTTGCAGGGCCAATGTTGCATGCAATTCATCAAGTAATCTGTTTGCTTGGGCTGCATAACGAAAGGTTTGAAGGTGCCACCGTTGATGATTTAACAGAACTGATATCGCATGAGCATGGTTTTTACCAAAGGGAGTTATTGCTTCCAGCAGTTGAAGCTAATGATAAGCTTACAAAGGCCTTTTTTGCAGCAAAACGCAAACCCATATTTACGTCAGTCAACGCCAAAAATCATCTCATCGCACTGAGCGAAATGCTAGCGATGTACCTGTTAACTTGGTCTCCATTACTCTGGCAATTTATTGATTTGGAGAAATCAGGATTAAACCAAGATAAACAAGTGACTTACGACAAGGAAAAACAGGATATACTGGCATTTCAAGGGGGCTTGTATAAGGTTCACCGAGCACTTGCCCACGTTCCAAGCTATATGATGTTCGATGATCATGACGTGACCGACGACTGGAACCTGACCCGAGGTTGGGAACAGCAAGTGTATAGCCATGCTTTTTCAAAGCGAATTATTGGCAATGCGATTACAGCTTATTTTTTATGTCAAGGTTGTGGCAACCCTAGAGCAAAACTAGAACCCTTATTTAGTCAATTCAGCACTGTATTCGCAGCCACCGCAGTTAAAGCAAATACCACAGGAAACGATCTTCTAGGTGTTTATGACACTTCGCACACTGAACTCATCGACACTTTGTTTGCTTTCGACCAATGGCACTATCAACTCGCAACGCAGCCCCCTGTGCATGTGCTTGATACGAGAACCCAGCGTTGGCGCTCTGAATCATCACTCAATAAGCCTTCAGGACTGATGGACTGGGAAGCGCTGTGCGAGCTGCAACAATCTATCATCGGAAAAGAATCGGTGATTATGGTATCTCCGGCACCTGTATATGGCGTAAAATTTATAGAAACCATACAAAAAATATTTACTATTTTTGGTGGTGCGTTAGTTGTCGATGCTGAAAATTGGATGGCACATAGAGGCACCGCCAGTGTGATGCTGAATATCTTTAGACATATTAAAACGCCACCAAATTTTATTATTTTGTCGGGTGACGTTCACTATTCCTTTGTTTATGATGTGAGCTTACGTTTTCGCCGCAATAGTCCGCATATAACCCAATTTACTAGTAGTGGATTGAATAACGAATTTCCACCTACCCTTTTAAAATGGTTCGACCGTTTGAATAGATGGTTTTATGGCCATCGCTCACCACTTAACTGGCTAACAAAACGTCGGAACATGTCGGTTAGGCAAAGAGAATCGAGTAATCACAGCCGGACGTTGGTCAATAGTTGTAATATTGGAGTACTAACCTTGAATGAGGATGCAAGTCAGGTAGACTGCGCACTACTATGCAGTGATGGCAATTATATTAGTTTTTCAGAGGCCAACACCCAATTGAAAACACAAACAAAGGTGGCGGCCAACAAATCACCCGCAAAGGTAGAAAGAGAGTAATGAATTTAGCAACAAAAAAAATCGCCATTTTTTACGGTTCAACCACCTGCTACACAGAGATGGCGAGTGAGAAAATACAGTCTGAATTAGAATCTATGGTCAGTGAGCAAGGGCTCCAAGCCACGGTAAGCATGTTTGATATTAAAGAACATGCACTCGAAAAATCGACACTCTACGACTTAGTTCTTTATGGCATTTCCACATGGGATTTTGGTGAATTACAAGAAGACTGGGAATCAACTTGGGATGATATCAAAGCACTAAACTTGGCAGGTAAGACGGTCGCTCTTTTCGGCTTAGGCGATCAATTGGGCTATGCCGATTGGTTTCAAGACGCTTTGGGAATGCTACATGATGAATTGATCGTGTTGGATTGCGATATTATTGGCTACTGGCCGAATCAAGGTTATGAGTTTACGCAATCAAAAGCACTAACCGAGGATGGTGATTTTTTTGTAGGTTTGTCGTTAGACGATGAAAATCAGTATGATCAAACTGACGAACGAGTGAAGCGATGGTGCTCACAAATTATAGAAGAATGGGCTATTACTTAACTGTATTAATTAAGGTAAGCACTACCCCATTCTCCACTCCATTTTACTTAACAAATAAAACGCAGCGAACCTATGGTTTCTGTTCTGGGTTGAGGATCTTAACTTCACGTTGAGGGAATGGAATTTCGATACCGTTCTCCCTTAGTGTTTCAAGAATAGTCAGCATTAAATCACCACCGACACGGTTTTTACCGTCATCAACACCCATTATCCAAAATTCTACAAACATATTAATTCCTGAATCACCGAAACTATCTATTTCACAATCAGGACGCTCTTCAAAAGGCACATCTTCGCCACTGATGACCTGCGGATGCTTACACACCGCAACTTTGATAAATTCAACCATACTGCGCACATCGGTTGCGTAAGGCACTGAAAAGTCGACACGATAACGTTGTTTAGGATCTTTATGTGTCCAGTTAATTAAGAAGTCTGAAATGAATTTTTCATTGGGCACTAAAATGTCTTTACCGTCATAGGTTTCTAAAACTGCATAACGCATTTTAAATTCACGTACGAAGCCTTTCTGACCATCACCTAATTCAACGAAATCACCTACCGTGAGCGACCGATCAAGCAGAATGATAATACCCGATATAAAATTAGAAGCGATAGACTGCAAACCCAAACCTATACCAACACCTACAGCGCCGCCAAATACTGCAAGCGTTGTCAGGTTAATACCCATTACGTTTAATAAAAGCAATATAATGATACAGAATAACGCGACTTCGAATAATTTAGAAAACACCTCTTTTGTGGGTATATCTAGACTCTCTTGACGCTTAATAACCGCTTTTCCAAAACTACTAGAAACCCGACCGAGCCAGAAGAGAAAACCGCCAAAAAAAAGCACCCGTGCCACTCCATAGGCAGAAATATCCACATTACCAACGCTAATTGATATTCCTTCTAAAGTGCTAACAATAGCAGGTAGAAGTCCAACCAAATGTAAAAATAAAATAGGTAAACCAATCCATCTAAATAAGGACGAGGCGTAATCGTGGGTAACAAATGCGCGAATAATGGAGTTAAAAAACAACAATATCGCGACCGACAGAGCCACTTGTATCACCCACGGTGAATATTCAAGGTTTTCCCCAGCTTTACGCGAAATTTGTAACAACAAAATAGCAACAAGCGGAAATAAGACACCACCAATTCCAAATGCAAACTTGCGCAGTGGGTGCGCTTTTTCATCAGGTTCATTATGCATTAGTCCAATGCTATGGCGCACTTTGTACGCAATCGCAAAAGCAATAGTATAAATAACAATCAGCATCGCTAACTGTGCGTAAGTTTGCGTGCTTGATAACAGCTCAAATCCTTTTTGAAGGTTGTCACTAACAAAGGTTAATATTGATGAATAATCCATAGCTGAACTTCCTTTACAAAATTGCCCGAGGTGGAATGGGAACAAAGATTTTCAAGGGCATGCTTGCACAAGAACCTAATTATGCCAATGTATTTTTACATTTGGCATCAGAATTAAAAACTAAAAAGTGATAACCTTTTAGATGTCTTTAGGTATAAAGAGCAAAGCCCTTGATAGCAAAGTATAAATAGAATCAAATGAATTCAAATAAATCACCCACCGGCGCAAGCAAAAACAAGAAAGGTAGACTCTATAACGGATTCTACCGAAATGGGGACGAACACCGAGGTGGAGCAGATGTTAATTTCCAGGATGTATTACGCTTATTTAGATTTCGCTCAATTCAAATAGGTAAATGGGTGACGCCAGAAGAAAAAAGGATAGCTGCAAACCTATTTTTTGATGCCCTGTGCGACTTAATGGATATATTGCAAGTACCTGAAAATGTCATTTCTCTAAACGGCACCTTATCATTAGGATTTGGAGTTGGCGGCCAAAAGCACGCCAGTGCACATTACAATAGTGCAAAAAAACAACTATCTCTTGCGAAGAATGCAGGGGCAGGCGCGTTGGCGCATGAATGGTTTCATGCCTTTGACCATTACATTGCAAGTAAAATGTTTGCAGCGTCTGGCAGTAATCTTTTCGCTTCAGAAATTTGGCTACATGAAAATGCTCAGCTGAATGAACATGCGTTAAACAATCAATTAGCACTTTGTTTCAACCATATCTTTTTACAAAATGACGGAGCACAAGCAAGTGAATTGATGCAAAAAAGTGTATTTATTGACCATAAGTTAAAAAGTTTTTACTACGCTCGTCCACAGGAAGTTGCCGCTCGAGCCTTTGAAGCATTCATCCAGAGCCATCCTATTAAAAATGCATTCTTGGTACAGGGCACTAAAAAGAGCGCTGAAGCTAAGTTAGGCATTTATCCGAGTGGTGAACAACTCGCTGTTATTTCAGCGCAAATGGCAACTTATTTCAATTGGTTGGGTAAAGCCCTTGATCATAGTGCCACTGACGAGTAAAGTTATGCAAAAGAAAGTTAACGTAACGCTCCTTTTCGCTAAGCTAGCCTAAATGTGGAAAGCACTTAAGAGACGAAACGCATTTTTTGTTAAAATCGTTTACAAAACTCTATGCTTTTACCATTAAGGTAATATACTATAACGAATAATGAGAGAGCAGAATTAGAAGGACTGAGTGTAAAGATGAGAAGAAAAAAACATACAGCCGGTGATGACGACGCAGCAGTAGACATGACTCCAATGTTGGACATCGTGTTTATTATGTTGATATTCTTCATCGTAACAACCACCTTCTCATCTGAGAAAGGGTTGGAACCAACACGTCCACCGAAGAGCGATACTCCTCCGCCACCGAACAGTAAGTCTCTGTCGATAAGAATAGACGCGTCAGGTCAAATTATAATGGCAGGTCGTATTGTTGATATTCGCCGAGTCGTTGCGAACGCGCAAACGTACTTAGCCAACAATGACACTGACACTGCTGCAATTCAAGCAGATGAAGACACACAACATGGTGTTGTTGTAAGCGTTATGGACCAAATAAAGCTAGCCGGTATTACAAAAATATCAGTGCTGGTGAAAGAATAGTAATAGTCACAAAGATTGGAAAAACAAAAAACGCTGCTTTATGCAGCGTTTTTTTTCGTCTGAATTAGGACGTTAGTCTTTTGGTAGTGCTTTCTTTTCAGCCGCTGCATCTTGGTAAAGTGTATAAAATATACTAAGTAGATTAGTAACGTTAAATATAGTACCGAAGATACTCCCCACCGTAATCGCGTAAATTAAGCCCAATACTTCAGCTAAAATAAACCATTGGCGGATCATTTTTGCACTGGTTAACGAAATTGATCCTATCGTAAATATAAGTGACGAGGCATAGGCGATCACAATAATCCAACTGTGGTCGAGCCAAAGTAATTCATAAAAAAAGAAACAAAAATTAGCCGTTACGAAGGCAATTAATACGGGCAAGCCCCGATACTTAATAGCCACAATATTGCGGATACAGGCCAGCATGCACCCAATACCAGCCGCCATCGCGCCTATTAGAAAAAAGTGAATACTAACGCTTAAAAGAGCGATAGCTGAAATAAAGCGATATCGATTGATATCACTTTGTCGGTATCCTATAAAATTAAAAACAACGGCTATTGCGCCAAAAACTTCTGCTACTGGTAGCATGTGTTCTCCGTAAATTACTTGTTAACCCACAATTGGGGTAAAAAGAGAAACACCGCTGTAAGAATCTATCAACGCAAAAACATTATTGAAATGAAGATTGAGTCTCAAACCAATCGTCGTATGACAGCATAATATGATCATCCATATGGTCAGCAGGATAAGCAAACAATCCAAACTGATTACCCTTATGATGAGATATAACCACCGCTAATTTTGGCATATCAGTCATATTTTGATGAAAAGGATCCCAAAGAGGGATCAGATACTTGTCGACCCGTATCAAAGGTACATTGACGCCATTGATACGCTTCCATTCATCAGCAACTGGATTGGGAATGCATGCATACACACAATGAAAAGGGATTTTAATTTGCACCCCGTCCCACCAGAACTGTTCAATTCTTATATTTTCTATCAGTGTTTCAACATCTGTTGGAATAGCTGTAGCCATAATGAATTGCCTCCGAAAACTTCATAAAGGGTCATAAACAGTATGTCCCTATTTAGGTTATCAATGCAAATTAAGATTAACTTTAGCTAAATTTCGGCGCGAGTATAATAATTATCGCCTGACTCTGCCACCGCTATTTTTGGAAAACTTGAAGTTGTATCATCTGATAGGCCACTTGATTCGAAGTGACTGGCCGATATTTAGCCAAACGACCCAGCATGATTGGAGACAGAAATTTAACAATCATAATGCCCCAACTTTCTGCAGTGCGTTTTTGTGTTCGATGCCCGAGTAACAAGCTGGGTCTAACCGCCGCGGCATTATCTAGTTGCGGCATGCTCAGTATTGCGTTTTCCAATTCACCTTTCACTTTTAAATAAAAATTTTTACTTTTGGCGTTGGCACCAACTGACGAAATCCAAACAAAGCTTTTTGCACGTTGCGCTCTAGTTAATTGTGCTGCCACATGCACAAGCTGAAAGTCTACACGACGAAAATTAGACTGTGAACCAGCCTGCTTAATTGTTGTCCCTAAACAACAAAAAACATGTTCCACTGAAAAGTAGCCTTGATAGTCTTGTAACTCATCAAAGTCGATGACCATCGGTTGAATTTTATTCAGTGGATCATGAAATTGTGCTTTAGGCAATGGCGAACGCACCAAACAAGTTATCTGAGAATAGCGGTCATCCTGACACAATTGATTTACCAACGCGTTGCCAACTAAGCCAGACGCGCCAAGCACCAACGCTTTGTATTTTTGAGTCATATCTTTCCTAGGTTGTAATACTCGATTCAATTGCTCGTACAACGACAATCTAAACAAAGCGCAATTAACGATAGTCAGATTAATTATTACTTCAGCTTGGGCATTTGGGTTCAGCTTAGTCTGAAATGTAATCCAATTGCAAAGCCGCACCGTTTATTGCATCTGCAACGCACTTTTTAGTACTGGCTTAGAAGCTAAACATCATATTAGCAAGCGTCTTTTGAACATCCTGTGCTAAACCTGATTTTAATTTAGTTTCTATCGGTTCAGATTGGCCAGAAATCCAAATTTTAAGATCACAGTCCATATCAAAATGGCCTGCAGTTTCAACTTTCACTTGCGTAATTGCTCGATACGGCACGGACAGGTAATCGACCTTTCGTCCAGTGACACCTTGTTTGTCGATAAATATGATTCTTTTATCCGTAAAAACAAACAAATCACGAACCATTTTGTAAGCTTCGACAACTGTTTCTGACTCCGATAGTATGGGAGAGAGCTCTTCAGTGACTAATGAAATATCAACTTTTGATGCATTGCCTAATAATCCATCTAATAAACCCATTTTGTAGTCCTTTATTAAAATTTTAAAATATCGATAGGTACAGTGATAATAACAAATTTTACATCATTGCCCACTACTTCCAAAGCCCGTGAAAGCTACCTCCAAACATAAGCAATGCGCAAGCTCATAAGTCGCTGTAAGTAAAAATCTTAGGACATTCTGTACATATTACACACTAAAGTTGTGTTTATTTTTATACTGACACTTCATATCAAAACGGGATACGTTTAGTATGTCATGTGGTCAAGGTAATTTATTTTCGTAAAAGGACATTTTTTAGATGGTATCAATAGCTGATATAGAAGCAGCTCAAACACGCATTAGCAGTATAGTAAAAGAGACACCTATATTTGAATCACGTTTACTGAATCATTGGCTAGGCCATCAAATCTACTTTAAAGCAGAGTGTTTGCAGCGAACTGGAGCCTTTAAACTGCGGGGTGCTACAAACATTATCGCTAAGCTACATGAGCAGGGCGAATTGCCGCAGCGCGTTGTCGCAAATTCATCAGGCAACCATGCTCAGGCGGTTGCCTTTGCTTGTGCACAATTTGGTATTCCAGTTTCCATCTATTGCGCGGACACTATTTCCCCAATCAAGGCTGCAGCGACCGAGTTTTATGGTGCAGAAATAAACCGATTTGCAACAAGAGAGGAAGCCGACTTAGCGGTGGTAGAAGCAAGTCATGAAGAGGGAACGTTATGGATCCCTCCTTTCAATCATCCCGATATCATTGCAGGGCAAGGAACCGTTACACTAGAAGCCTTGCAGCAACTAGCTGAAAAAGGAGTGGAGCCTAATGCCGTCTTTGCACCTTGCGGTGGTGGCGGTTTATTATCTGGGGCGATTATTGCAACACAAGCACGACTGCCTAATGCTGAAGTTGTTGGTGCTGAGCCTCTTAATGCCAATGACGCAGCAAGGAGCCTACAGAGTGGGAAGATTGAACGATTAACGGGTATACCCGATACATTGGCTGATGGCGCGGCTACCCCCGCAATCGGTGAACACACGTTTGAAATATTAAAAAAAGTTGATGACTTTTATGAAGTTGAAGAACAACAAATAGCATATTGGACTCAATGGCTGCATCATTTGTTAAAATTACATATAGAGCCTACATGCGCTATGACAATGGCTGCGGTTGCAGCTTGGTTAAGTGATAAGCCCGCCAACCAGAAAGTGTTAGTATTGTTATCCGGGGGGAATATCAGTCAGGCATCGATGCTAAAAATATGGCAAAAGGATTATCTGACACAACCCCCTATCATGAATCCAGATGCTTAAGTCGTGCACACAATATTCAATTGATATCAAAAGGAATGTAAATGAACTTGATGCAAAGAACACTGCTTTGGCCAACGTTACTGTTGCTAGCATTAACCTCACAGGCCGCCTATTCACTTACGTTTATTGAAAACGTAAAAGGTTACACATTAAATCAACAGGGTGAATTAATCACATTTACCAATATCGCATTTGAAGATGAATTTATTGTTGGTATGAACCTTAGCCAAGAGCCTGGAGGAATTGTCAGTAAAATAGATGGCAAGGGTCGCGTTATGTTACCTGGATTAATTGATGCTCATGGACACATTTTAGGTCTAGGTCAAAATTTACTGGAAATTGACTTACGGGGCAGCCAAAGTGAAGATGAAGCCGTGAAACGTGTTGTAGAATTTGTAAGCGCTCATGCATCGCCTACCAAAGTGTCTAAACATGAAGCTGCACAGTGGCTAATTGGCCGCGGTTGGAATCAAGTTTTGTGGCCAACCAAAGCTTTTCCCAGTAAGACGAGTTTAGATGAAGCATTAAAAAATCGTCCTGTCGTTTTATCGAGAGTAGACGGGCATGCTATTTGGGTAAACAGCGCTGCACTGAAATTAGCCGGCGTTGACGCGAGCACGCCTTCACCTGCAGGTGGCGAAATAGTAAAAGATAAAAATGGACAACCTACAGGAGTATTAATAGATAACGCCGAATATTTAGTAACTAAACTGATTCCCAAAGCGGATGTTGACCAATTATCTGCGCAACTTGATGCTGCATCTTCACATCTGCTGTCGTTGGGTATAACGAGTGTTCACGATGCCGGTATTAGTAAAAAGGCATATGACTTTTATAGACAGAAGGCCCAAGCAGGGGAACTTAGGTTTAGAATATACGCGATGCTGTCTGCTACCGATCCTCAGATTAATGACATGTTAGCAACAGGACATATCAAGACCGCAAATGACATGCTCAGTATTAGAAGTGTTAAAGCTTATGGCGATGGCGCCTTAGGAAGTCGAGGTGCAGCCTTAATCGAGCCTTATTCTGATGATAAAGATAATCATGGCTTGTTGGTCACTCCGCAAGAAAGCTTGCCCAATTTATTTTCACAAGTACTCGGTGCTAACTTTCAGCTTAACTTCCATGCGATTGGAGACAGGGCAAACAGACTGGCATTGCAACAGTTTGCTAAAACCTTCCAGACTTTCCCAGAAAACACCGAACGTCATCGTATTGAGCATGCTCAAGTCATTGCTGTTGAGGATATTCCTTTGTTCAAAGACCTAGGTATTATTCCGTCGATGCAGCCCACTCATGCAACAAGTGATATGAATATGGCCGAAGACCGTATTGGTAAAGCACGGTTAAAAGGGGCCTATGCTTGGAGAACTTTTTTGGATCAAGGTTCAAGAATTGCCTTTGGGTCTGACTTTCCAGTAGAACTTGCTAACGCATTCCACGGACTGCATGCAGCTGTCACTCGCCAAAGTGGGGAAAACGAACCTAACATGGGTTGGATACCCGAAGAAAAAGTGTCAATTGAAGACGCCCTTCGCGGTTTCACCCTAGATGCAGCTTATGCCGCCTTTCAAGATGATAAACTTGGCACGCTAGAAGTAGACAAGCGAGCCGACTTTATATTTATCGACAGAGACATATTTACTGCGCCAGCTTCAGAGGTTCGAGATACCCAAGTATTAGAGACATGGATAAATGGTCAGCAGGTATATGTTAAATAATTAGAGGCATTGATACATAAAGATAACGAGAAACTAATAACGCAGAGTCATAAAGCGACAGCCAACGACGCTGTTGATTTTAGTAGGCGTCGCTGACTCTGCAAAACCAAACTTCTCATAACAGGCAATCGCGGTGGTATTTTCCAAAAACACAAACAAAGACACTTCTTTTAGATCTATTTTCTGCCGTGCATTTTCAATTAATTCTGCCAACAATCGTTTTGCATGCCCTTGCCCCCTATAAATAGGGTTGATGGCGAGTCGAGCTAAATGTGCGCGTTGCTTTACCAACTGAATTTGGCCAAAGCCAATAATATTTGCATGTTCAGCAAGAACAAACGATTGGTATTGACCAGCAACTAAATGACTAGCCAGTTGCTCAACCGAACAAGGGTAGGTAATATTGGGCCCAGCCCATTGTCGAATAAACGAATTTGCTTCAGATGTTGTGGCTAATTTCACAGACAAAAACCAATGACAAACAGCCGCGAAATCGGATTCTGCGGCTGTCCTTAGTTCAAGGTCTGAACCTACTTGTATAACGTTCTGATCCATTTTTCTTCAGTAATAAAATTCCATGACCAGCTTTTCCACTTTTTCTCTAAGCCTGCTGCAACCAAATCATCTTCACTCATACCCGCTGTCTTTTTAGCTTGAACGTAAGCATAAGTCACCTTCAGCATATCAATAAAGCGCACGTAATCGGCCTTGTTAGCCAACGCACCGTGCCCGGGAATAATTTTAGTGTCATTGTCTATCATACCCAGTAATATCTCTGTGGCAGCGATATAGCCGACAACCGAACCACCTGAATCTAAATCAATGAAGGGAAACCAATCTTTAAAGAATAAATCCCCCGTGTGCAATACATCAGGTTGCTCAAACCATACAGCACTGTCGCCATCAGTATGCGCATTAGCTAGATGAAATACATGCACAGTTTCACCATTCATATGAAACTTAACACCTTTTTCATATGTCACTACGGGAAGCATCGCAGGGTCAGTCTCTTCTCCTGCAGACAAACGAACGCGTACATTTTCATGAGCAAAGATTGTCGCATCTTTATGCTTACTAAAAAATGCGTTGGAGCCGGTGTGATCTCCGTGAAAATGAGTGTTAATAACATATCTAGTCTGCTCTTTACTGATATCAGCAAGACTAACCGCTATTTTTTCCGCTAAATCAGCATATTGGTCGTCTACAATAAGTATACCGTCAGGCCCAGCAGACACGCCGACATTCCCCCCGGCACCGACTAACATATGTACAGAACCCCCAACTGCTTGAGCTTTAACTTCTACGTCATCAAAACGACCTTGTGAAAATGCTGTAGATACAAACAAACTAGCAAGCGTAAGCGCTACAAGACTTTTTTCCATTATTTTTTTCATTCATTCATCCTTAACATTCATCATTAGATAGCTCATTATTACATTAATTTTAACGACGTAGTTCAAAATCTGGCATGCCTAAATAATAAGTTATATGTCACCAATAAATGCAAACCTTGGTATTTCTTTACCGTTAATTTCCACACTTTCAGTAAACATAGCTAAAGGCCGAACCCATAGACCACGTTCACCATAGGTTGGTCGGTAAACAACAAGGTCTGTTTCATCTTCAGAATGTGTGGCAATGCCTATAACCTCGTAAGTATTGCCTTTGTAGTGTTTGTATAAGCCAGTTTTCAAATCATCACCTACAAATAAGTGTTTACAAACACGTTAACCGGCGCACCTGTTGGCTTACCATGTTGCCAATCAAGATTCTCTATACCACTGCCTGCAATATCAACATGCGTAAACGGTAGCGGTAGCAAGGAGTTTGCTTCATGTTTATCCAAACCAGAAGCAATGGTCAAAAATGCCATCGGAAATTGATGACCTCGTATAGTCGTCACTGAAGGACCATTATTCGACGATAATACATCATCTGCTTTTGTCCTTGGTTTCACAAAGTCAAAATCTTCAC
>JAWUVZ010000122.1:0-18530 GCA_034112105.1 Glaciecola sp.
AAAAGTTCGGGTGAGGAAAAGCGTATTATATTTTTGGCACTTTGGGGGATCGGTAAATATTCCTCACCTTTAATAATAGCTAACGCCAACGGATTCGCCTGGCTGACAATATAGTGATTAACACCATATAGTCTAGCCAACCTTTTTGCAGGTAAATCATCGGTAACCGCTCCGTCTACCCATCGACGATTAGGCAAATATGGCTGGCTCTCGCCATACACATTTTTAGCCGTCAGCATAACAGGCGGAAAAAGCCCCGGCACCGCACAAGAGGCCATGACGGCGCTGCGCACAAAAACATTAGGAGAGGTGACCGCATTCATCAATCTAGAAGTCTGATGCTCTTCTGAGGGTGCGATCGTGATACTAATCATTCTGCCGGTTTTTTCATAAGCTTCCTGAAAAGTGATATCAGGAACAACGGACTCCAATGTCAATCGCAATGACGCAGAATCGACCTTATCCCGACCCAAGGATTTTGGCTTGTTGTCTACATAAACTTGTAAAGGGTCTAGCAGCATGTCACCTTCAAGAAAAAATGTCAGCTCATCGTCGGTATGAGTTCCAAGGACTGCAGCAAATATTGAGCCTGCACTTGATCCAGAGACAACACTAGGCAGCATCTGATGTTCGAACAAGGCTTTAATTACCCCAAGGTGAAAATAACCAAGTGAACCAGCACCACTTAACATCAATGCTGAACGGCCAAAACAAAGGCTGGCACGTTGAAAAAAATCAAGCTTGTCCTCATGGCTAATATCGCCGTTCTCAGGCAAGCTTGAAATATGTTCGAGTGCATCGACTATCTCGCTAACATACTCTTCAATTAGACATTTTGTTCCAAATTTCGCTAATTGGTAAAGAACAGGTTTCCCCATACCTCCTTGATTTCCATGAATACCTTCGTTGAGTGCAAAGAGTAATCCAATATCATCCCTCTCTTTTCTTAATTTTCGAATCATATCTATTCTGGTGCGAATATTTAGGTGATCATAGCTATTGGATCGTTCCTTCTTTTTCCATCCTTCAAGACCAGAAACCGAGTCGTGTTCAAGTGCCGCTTGTTTCCAATCGGCATAAGTTTCGGCGCGGCGCATTTTGCGTTCCAAATGATAGAGAGAGAGACTGACAGATATCGACAACATAGAAAAAATTCCTGAAAATAATAATTATGCTGCCATTTAGTATAATCAAAAAAATCCGATATTCCAGAGCTTCGCAGCATAAACCAGAGTAAATATGTCTCCCTGTTTGTTTTATTCCTCAAGCGACGACAATAATCGCAGCAATATATCTAAAATTAATGGCTGTAAATGTAGGATAGTACTAGCAAAGGTAAAGCGAATAAATTACCTGAAAGATCTTGTTTGACTTGGTATTAATGAGTACATTTATTAAGGTCGTATTGATAAATTAACTGATAAAAGAATAAAATTTACATAACCTATGTCTAATATGCTTAAAAAAATAATACAAGACCTGCAAGAAACCGAACAAATGCGCCAGCTGATCAGTCAGCAGAATTTGACTCAAAGTGTTCGTGAATTGCAGAGCTGGCAAACTAAACGACTTTTGGTTACGCATCATGATTTATGGAATTCCAAACGATTCAAACCTGCGATGCAGTTTTTTATTGATGAAATATATGGTCCAAAAGATTTTAGTCAGCGAGATATTGAACTGGCGAGAGTGTTGCCTAACATGGCAAAAGTATTGCCCAATAAAGGTTTAAAGTCATTGCAAGCGGCACTTAGGCTAAATTGCCTCTCGCTGGAGCTCGATATTGCATTAGTTCACGAACTCGATAATAAAGAAATAAATCGCAGTAATTATTTCACTTGTTATCGCCAATCTAGTAACCAATCAAAACGCGAGGAGCAAATTCAGTTGCTTAAGGATCTCGGTTTAGATCTGGCGAAAGTGGTTAAAATTACCGGTATTTCAGCTATTTTGATGTTATCTCGGAAACCAGCCAAAGTCGCTGGCGTAGAAAGTTTGCATGCGTTTTTAGAAAAAGGATTTAAATCCTTTAAAAAACTCGGTGAAGTGCACGATTTCATTGATCCGATTATTAATAGAGAAAGAGAATTAATGCATTTATTATTTGCTGCGAAGGGGCCAACTGAAAACCCACTACCTGAAGTAGACAACCTTAACGGAAAATCCAAATGAGTGACTGAACTCAAGCAACAAATCAATGTCGCCAGACGCCCCCTTTAGCCTTCCATCGTGCTGTTGTGCACATAATAATGTTCGTAAATGTTGTCGTTGAATTGTTACCAGTCTTTTTAATTTCCTATTGATTGCAGCGTATTGAGTTGAAGTTTTAGCCATAATTTGAAACAAAAATCTAAATACATGTATTGCTTCCAAATAATGAAATAGATACTTATAAAGATCGTCATTATCATCAGATAATTGAGGAACTGCGTTCACCTTGGCTATAAAATAAATCGAGACTGATTAACAATTTTTTTTCGGCTGTTTCCAACGAAAAAGTCTCCATTCATTAGCATCAACGAATAACTGTTCTGCCCTTTCCTGTGCTTTGCTAAGAGTACTACTTTGCTGGCCAAAACTGGACGTATACCCGACAAAATCGAATCATAAAAACATTGTTTTATTGCAAGAAAATAGGCGCCTCAGCTCACAAATCCCGTAACGTATACTAAACTTTAGCACTGCACTAATTTATGAGGCCGCATGTCATGTAGTGGTGAAAATGATTATTACCACAAACAAGTAGATTGCAATTAGTTTAAATTTTGTACGATTTTAGTATGCACTTTCTCATATTTTTGGCTATATTTAATTCATCACAAAGATTGACCTTAATTTATTTAAGCTTATTGGAGAGAACATATGACTAATTTAGACAGAGTAAACAGCACTATTGAAACAGCCGAAGAAGCAGCGCGTAAAATATGGTTAGCGGGTCTTGGTGCCTATGGTAAAAGCTTTGAAGAAGTGCAAACCCAGTACGAAAAAATGAACGATGAAACAAGTCGTTTATTTGAAGAATTAGTGTCTAAAGGTGAAAAACTTGAAGCTGACACTAAAAAGAAGTTTAAAAAAAATACATCTATAGAAAAACGTGTTGAAGAGGTTCGTAAAAAGGTGGGTCTTGGTAACTCGGGAATAGACGCTAAAATTGATGAACTATCTAAAAAAGTTGATGCGTTAACTTTGGCGGTCAAGAAAATTTCTTAATTGATATTTTATTCTGCTAATGCCCATATAAATGGGCATGCAGTCCAACTTAATTGTATAGGAGAAACATAAATGTCAGCTAAACGCACCTTAGAAAATATGTTACGCAATACATGGTTGGCCGGCCTAGGCTCTATCGATAGCAGTGTAGAAGCACTAAGCAAGTCGTTTGATGCAGCACAAGAAAAATCAAATAATATTTATAATGAGTTACTTACGCGAGGCGAAGAAATTCAAAGTAAAATTAACGATACAAAAGTCGACATAGAAGCCCGAGGTAAAAATTTGATTGGAATAGGCTCAAGGGAGTCACATCAAGAAAAACTAGCCAAATTAAACGCTACTATAGATTACCTAACAACTGATGTTGTTAAGTTGATTGAAAAACACAATGCAGCTGCTTCAGCAATCAAGCAAGCTAAGATAACGAATAAAATCGCTCCGAAATTGGCTGTTAAAACTACGTCACAGGTCAAGCAAGCTGCAACAGCGAATAAAGTAACGAAATCAGCATCGGCGGCAACTCTTAAAAAAGCGCCGTAATTTCTATATAGCTTTATCATCGCTGTGAAAGTGGGCTTACCCTGCTTTGCTTAAGTCGACTATGTCCTCAACAATTTGTGGCCAAAGTTGAATCGGCAAGGTATGTCCCATTCCTTTTAGGATTTTTAAAGTTGCACCAGGTATTGCTGCCGCAGTAGCAATGCCGCATTCCACAGGTACTAGGGGATCAATATCACCATGAATAATTAAACTGGGAATTTGCAATTTCTGTAAGCACAAAGTCCGGTCTGGAGAATCAATGATTGCACTGAGCTGGCGGACAACACCCGCAGGGTTAATTCCCCTTTGCTGTGAATAACGTATCACTTTTTCAACATTTTCTTGGTCAAAAGGGAAATGCTGACCATGCAACATAAGCCATATGTCTAAATTCTGGGCCACGTACGGCTCAATCTCTTTAGCTAGCGGTTTAAGCAACTTTGCAATGACTCTTATTTTCGCTTTTGGTAACGCACGATTACCTGTAGTGGACATAATAGAAGTGAGGCTACTTACTCTATTTGGAAATTTTAAAGCCATACATTGGGCGATCATCCCCCCCATTGAAACACCAACAATATGAGCTTTATCAATACTTAATGCATCCATCAGAGCTAAGGTATCATCAGCCATATCATCCAGTAAGTAAGGCGCATTAATTTTTTTGTTAAACACAGTGTTACCGATAAAATCCCACACATTTGGCGGCCGATAGTCAGTCAACCAGGTACTTTCGCCAATATCACGATTATCAAAACGAATGACCCTTAACTTGTTACTGGCTAATAATTGGCAAAACTGATCGCTCCAGTGGATCATCTGGGTACCCAGACCCATAATTAAAATCATGACCGGATCGCCGGGATCGCCAAAACTATCATAGGTAATTTGCAAGCCATTAGCGCTGACTTGCTTTGCAACATGGTGCTGAATGTTATTTACCAACATGAATTGTATCTCAGCTTAAAGGAAAAAATAAATTCGCTTAGACTCTCTGTAAAAAGGAGTAATACAGATGGACTGTGTAACTTTAAAATTTGCACTTCTCTACTCATAATACTTCCTAAATAACGAGCTAATCTAGCTCTAAAACTTTCTTGATGACGTCAGCTTCTTTCATTATTTGTTTTACAGTCTCCTCTAGTTCATTGGCACTTTCAGATATGTATTGGGTGAAATCATCCAAATCAGGCATCAAATTTAACGCGCTAGTAGAGCTAATAGAAATGCTGCCATTATAGCTATAAATTGGCATGATGAGGTCCATTCCATCAAAAATTGGTGCTGCGCCCATGCCCATATGCATTGGTATTTTGAGTGTTTCAAGATATCAAAATGCAGCATCTAAACCAGATAATTCTTCCATTTTCAATAAATTAGAAATCGTACATTAACGATACAATGCTTCTAACATATTTTATTAATCATTGTGGAGGATATGGCAAAGCCGTTACCAAATATCCTCGGTAATGAAAGCAATTAACATCAAAATTCACTAGCGGTAACCGGTTGAATATATACGGCACCACTAATAAACTAATTTTGTATCAATCAGTTATGCGATATTGGCCTCAATTTACCATTAACTCACATTTTAATTCACATCGTTAAGCAGTTCGTCAATCGCGCGTTCTAACTGTTGATCACGGCCAGCATCAATAAAACCGGGGAGATTTTTAATAATGATATCGGGCGAGGTCTGATTATTTTCCAACCATTCACCGGCCTTATTTTTTGCGCTTACGGGTACGATTCCCCAAACCACTCCCATAGGCAGTCGTTCCCATCCCGCAAAGCTGCAAGTGCCTGGCACTGGCATGCCCACTGATTTACCAATTTTCAGATCAGTATAGCCGCTGGCATAACAGTGTCCGTCGCTGTACATCGATTCATTGAACAATGAAATAACTGGTTTGGTATAACGCGATGTCGGCTCACCACCCACGACTTTATCGGCAGTTTCGTAAGTAAGGAAACTCTCCCCCGTAAAGAACATCATTAAATCAGCAACTAAATCACCGCCACCGTTAAACCTTGTGTCAATTACCATGGCTTTTTTATCAAAGAAGCGACCCATCATGTCATCGTATATACTGCGATAAGGACCGTCTCCCATGCCGGGTACGTGAACATAACCGAGTTGACCATTGCTTCGCTCTAACACTTCTGTCTCGTTAATTTTTACAAAACGCGAATATAGCAATCGAGTCTCTTCGTCTAACTTAATTGGTTTTACGGTAATTTGTGAGTTGATTTTAGTCTTAGCATCAAAAACATCAAGTAGTACGAATTTGCCAGCTTTGCGATTTAGTAGCGCAGCCCAATCCATGTCTTGAGTGATTGCTATGTTGTCTATTTTGGTAATTATACTCCCCACGCTTATGTCAAATTTGGCTTTATCGAGCGGACCATTGGTAACCACTTCTGTTATTTTTATGCCATTACCGCTGTAAGAAAAGTCGTAAAAAACACCTAAAGAAGCAGTCTCATCACCGTCATCTGATGGAACTCGGTAGCGCGCACCAGAATGCGAAACATTGAGCTCACCCAGCATTTCGCTTAATAGATGAGTAAATTCATAAGGAGTAGCAACATGACTGATTTTGGGTTTGTACTCATCTCGCATGAGCGCCCAATCAACGCCATGGAATGTAGGTTCATAGAATATCTTAGACGTTCGCAGCCACACATGGTCAAAGGCAGTTTCGCGGATCTCATTATGATCCACCAACATTTTTGCGCTAATTTTGACCGCCTCTTTTTTACCTTCTTCTAGATCAAGTTTAGCGATACCACCTTTACTTAATAAATACAGATTCTCCATTTTGGGATCCCACATTAAGCTGCCGTCTTCGGCACTGAGCGATATGGCTTTTTTGGTTTCTTGAGTACGAAGGTCTGTTTCCCACAAATCGTATTTATCTTCAAACGCAGATAGATAATACAGTTTATTTGCCTCTTTATTGAGTGCAGCATCAGCTAGTTTTGATGAATGAATGGTTAGGCGTTTAACGCGTCGCTCTATGCCGTCCCATTGTATTTCAAGATCCTCTACTTTGGCATTTTCGTCATCTTCTTTATCTTTTTCACCTTTCTCGTCATCATCACCCTTTGCCTTCGATGACGCTTTTTTAGCTTCTTCTTGTGAGGTTTCTATCGCTTCCATTAATGCAAAATCGTTTTCGCTTAGGTTGAATTTATCCCACTCGTGTTGGGTAAAAAACAGTGAATAGACATCATTTTGACTGCGTCCGCTTGTCGCATAACTTTTTAAGCCTTCACGATTACTAAACCAGATAATTTGTTTACCGCCATTTACCCATTGAGGCGCGGTATCGTAATAGCCACTTGGAATTAATGTTCGCATTGCTTGGTCGCCCGAAGCACTTACTAGGGCAACATCCGAGTTCTGTAACAATTTATTAAACTGCAATAATATCCACTGACTGTCTGGGCTCCAGCTAAATACTTGATCGCCATCTCGGAAGTGGATGCTATTGTCGGGGGTAAGAACCGTTACGCTTTTGTTAGTTGCAAGCGTCATTACTTTGATGGTGAGACGGTCTTCAACAAACGCCATTTTGTTACCATCGGGCGATATCTTTGGTTGATAGTTGTCGCTTTTGGTATCTAATAAAGGCGTTTCTTGGATGAGCGTTGCAGCATAAAAGAAGGGTTCTTGTTCTCGGACTTTGCTTGCCTTGAATATACTCCACTTGCCATCGCGTTCTGATGCGTATACCAAATATTCTCCCCCAGGAGAGAAACTTAACGAGGCTTCCTGACTAGCTGTTTGCGTAATTTGCTTAGTAAAACTGCCGTCAGTTGAACTGACAAAGACATCGCCTCTTGAAATGAACGCAATTTCTTTACCACTGGGTGATATTGCCATATCAGAAATTTCACCATCAACACCAAGCAAAGATTCACTGTTATCGACATCTTGGGTGCGAACGCTAACATTTAACTTTTTCGGTTTTGATCCTTCTTGCATAGTAAATAATTCACCATGATAGCTAAAGACGAGGATTTCTTTTGATTTTGATTTTGATTTTGATTTTGATAAAAATCTAACAGGGTGCAGCTTGAAATCAGTGATCTGTTGGTTTTCACCTGGGTTATTCAAGCTCAGCTTATGGATATTGAATGTGCCGCTTTGTTCACTTAAATAGTAAATACTTTGGTCATTGTCAGTGTAGATAGGGTTGCGATCTTCACCAATAAAAGTGGTAATTTGCGTGTGTTTACCGTTGGCTGTGTCGTAAGTCCAAATATCGCGTGTGGCTGCACTGATATGATGTTTACGCCACGGGTTGTCTGCGCCAACATCTTGATACACAAACTGACTGGCACTGTTATTGAATTGAATCTCTTCGGCCGATACGGTTAAGACCTGCGCGACATTTCCGCCTTTTATCGGCACAGAATAAAGTTCAGGCAGCCGCCCAGTAGGATATTGGCGATGCTCAACAGTATCCATTCGGTTACCTTTAAACAAAATTGCCGTATTGTCGACATTGAAGGTGTAGGGCTCTTCGTCGCTCGAATGGAAGGTAAGTCGTTTAGCTGCTCCACCCAGAGAGCTCATTGAATAGATATCAAAATTGCCGTAACGGTTTGACGCAAACGCGATTTTTTTGCTGTCGCTACCCCATACGGCTTTATAGTCATGGGCTTTGTGAAAAGTCAAACGATTGGCTTCGCCGCCGTCGGCGGAAACAGAATAGATATCACCTTTGTAGGTGAAGGCAATGCGGCTTCCATCAGGCGAGATACTCGGGTAGCTGACCCATTGCGGATTAATGTCGGCAACGCTGGTAAAACTCAACATTAGTATGCTAAATGAACAAAATAAACGTTTCATATTATCCTTATTAATGACTTTTATTCTTGCTATTAATGGCTTGTATTGTTGCGAAGTAGGTATAGCTATGTGCTAAATAAAATCCCTTTTTTGGTAACAATAGCGTAAAAATTTGTATTAGTTTAAATTCAAATAGTATAGTTAGTCACTAGGAAAGGCGCCGATCCGCTTTTTTTCAGATCAGCAATGCTGTCGTCATAGAGGCTCGTATCAATTGCGCACTGCTAGTATACAAGAAGAATAAAACACATTCATGATGTATACAATAGACTCCGCCACTTCAACCGTTCTTGCAGTATTGTATGCTCAATCAAGCAGGCAAATGTTCGAGATAAAGGCGGATTATTGCTATTTTTTTGCTCTTGTATTAAATTTCTTAAATAAATACCGCCAGTGGTGGATCAATCCTTTTACCTAGCCGTTGTGTCACATTGCGAATATTGCGATACAGCAACCCGCTTATGCCTGAAAGCTGTTCTTTGTCAGCAGCCGACTGTAACGATGAAAGCGGACTTATGCGCTTATGCATTGATTCAATAATGTTAATGATAGCCAATACTGCGTCAATAGTTAAACGCCCCGTATCTTGGGTTCGCGAATTAACCGCTTTTGCCGAGGACTTCTGTCTTTGGAACTATGTTTCATAGATATCTATTTAAACGGGCAATAGATGATTTGTAGTAACAACTATTTAAGGGGATTTTAATTATTTGTTTTAATTAAAGGCGTTGAATGAAGTGATGGTTGACCAGACCTTGTCAATTATTAGGAGTATAATGCGACGCAATTAATATATGGTTATTTTAATATGTGTAAAACAAGCCTAACGACTAATATTAAGCAGTTACCGGCCTCAATGGATAAACAATTAATGGTTGATAACCAAACAATAGAGATATACAAAATCGCAAAATACATCGTATTAATCGAGAACACGCTTTGTCGAATTACCGTTGGTAAGCACTGCTGTGATATCGATGCACAGCTACTCAAACATAACGCCCAAGTCGCCTACTTTATTACTCCTGAAAACCCTTTCAGTATCGCATTAACAACTGCAGAAAATACCTTACGCCATAAACGGTTTATTCAAGAATTAAACAAAGCAGAATATCCTTTTTATGAGGGATACGGAACCAACGAAGATGAAACCTGGCCAAAAGAAAATAGCTATCTTATTATTTGTGATAATGAATCTAAAATGCACAAATTGGCAGGTAGATATGGGCAAAATGCATTTTTGAAAGTTAGCTTACGCTCGTCCGCTATATTGTTAGTACTTGACTCAATGAACTATAAGACAGCAGTCTAGCTCACTTAAATATACCGTTAATTTAGTCTTTTTTCGTAATTACCAATTCTATTTTCTTACTTTCACCAGCAAACCACTTTTGCACATAAATGCTACCAATCACTGGCGGCATGCCATCTTCAGGCACCTCTTTGTACCTAACACTATTTTTATTGTGCTTTTCGAACTCAAATTTAACTTTCTTTTCAGACATTTTTTTCTAATTATTTGATATTTATTAGCAGGGATTATAACCTAAAATGATAGAGCAATTGGTTAGACTAAGCCAAAATAATATGTGCTCATTACAATGTGTTTGGGGTAATAAGGGCTCAGGTGGATTATTTTTCGTACTTTAGGTAGTGTTGAGTAAGAGATTGAGCTCCAGCTTTGCGGCCACACGCATTTGCTTCACCAAATGCAGTTGGGCTTACTGCCTAATTTGGGAATAAATACAGTGAACGCATCGGCAAAAAAGCGGCAGGTGGGTTTTTCTGATATTACTGCAATAGCAGTTGCACTGCACCGGTTAAGTTAACTGCGCTGGTAATGTGCAAACTCATAAATGAGATTTACTGATTGTTACTAGGCATAGTCAATTATGTTGCATAGTTCAGTGTGATGTTTATTCTTCTTATACTCAACGCTATTTACCCCGCTGCGATTGATACCAATATGTATCGCAGTGCTATAGCGGGTTACGAAAAGAAGGCTCATATGATTGGGTCATTACATCCTGTTGGCCGAGTAGGTAAAGTGGAAGAGGTGGTGAGTGCGGTTTTATATTTGTGCTCTGAGGCGGCAGGTTTTACCACCGGAGTAACCTTACCCATTGATGGTGGTTCAACAGCTATTTAGCCGCTTACAGAATTATTAAGGTCGCGTTATTTACGCTTTGCTATAATATTCGCACCCACAATAATCATTCGCACCATTGTTACCGTCTCTTCGGTCAAATCGCTACGCTGCTGCATGTTCATATTGGCGGCGGACGCGCCCAGAGTAAACACCAGCCGCGTTATCGCCTTGGCTACCACGCGAGGTTGGTGAATTTGTTGGCCGGTAGCTTCAACGACGCGGAGCAACTCGTCATTTAGCTCTTCTTCAAAATAATTAAGCTCGCGGTCAACTGCGTTTCGAAAGGCATCAGAGCCGATGGAAATTTCGCGAAGCAAAATTTTCAGGTACTTCTGGTCGTCATCCAGTGCCTCCATAAACACTTCTACCGAACTGCGTACCCCGCCACGGTCACTTTTAAGTCGTTGGCGCGCCTCGCGTATTGTGCCGCGCAAGCCTCGACCTGCTCGATCAATTAATGCCACTGCGAGTTCGTCTACGTCCCTAAAGTGGCGGTAAAAGCTATTGGGTGCAATACCTGCTTCACGGGCTATCTCCCTTAAGCTAAGGCTCGATACGCTGCGCGTAGAATCTACTAGCCGCACAGCAGCTTCCATTAATTCCTGCTCTGAAACTGCTGGCTTGCGTCCTGGTTTATCCTGTTCCACGTCTTTATTTTTTTTTCTGATGAGGCGCATGCTGAGTTCCGGCGGCTTAAAATTATAACTTAACCCATTGATAAAAAATTGTAAACACATATGTATATACAAGTGTAATAACATCTGTATATACATATGTATTGACAAGTGTATATACACTTGTATATTATCACTCAACTTCAACGCCATTCGAGGAGAACTAGATGCAGACTTTTAAAACATTAGGCGAAAATTTGATTACGCCTCTTATTAATCCGGCACAATTTGACTTTTGGGCCGAGCAATTGGGGTCGACCCATGCTTGGCAAAGGTGCTTTGCGCGAGTTGTTTCAGTGCGCGCTGAAGGCAGTGATACGCAAACACTCACACTTAAAGCCAACCGAAATTGGGTGGGCTTTGTTGCGGGTCAGCATTGCAATGTGACAGCTACAATTGCTGGACGAAATATTACCCGTAGTTATAGCATCAGCAGCGACCCGGTTGATGGTAGGCGCGTTAAAATTACAGTACGCCGCGAAGCTGGCGGTTTAATGAGTGAATATTTATGCAACGATATTAAGGTGGGTGACCGGTTAGAACTGGGCAGCCCTTTCGGCGATATGACATTACCAACGCTTATGCCCAAGCACTTGTTACTACTGGCCGCTGGCAGCGGTATTACTCCAATGATGAGTCAAATACGCACATTGGCAAGAACCGGCATGCCGACTGTTGTCACTTTGATGTACTGGGAAAAAACCAGCGCCTACTTTAATTTCGCGCAGGAGTTAGCGGCAATCGCTTTGCAATATGCTAACTTTAGTCTCAATCTGATCACCACCCGAGTGCACAGCGAACAGCCCACCTTGGGGAGGATCAGCAATGAATTACTGTCCCAAGTTGTTAATATTGAGACTGTTAATCAAGTTTTCGCCTGTGGATCTAGCGATTTTGTGCAAGCAGCGGCCAGCGTTTGTGAATTGCGAAAACTGCCAATGGTAAGTGAGGCTTTCACACCGCCAAAGATCAAAGCTGCAAATACTGAGATAACCCAATACGATGTATATTTGCGTCGCCAAGGCTTAAATCTGCGTGTAAGCAACCAATTGCCCTTGCTTGAGCAACTAGAGAGTGCAGGCCTTTCAGTAGCTTCAGGCTGTCGTCAAGGCATTTGTAATACATGTACCTGTGTACGCAACTCAGGAACAACTGCAGATTCCTTTAGTGGTGGTGTTGGCAACGAACCCTCGCAAATTATAAAACTGTGCGTAAGTCGTGCCGCCAGCAATATTGAACTGGACCTATAGGAGTCTTTGATATGAAACATTCAAAAAATCGTGTGATGAGTGCCAATGAGCTAGTTCAGTTTGGCGCTGAATTAGAAGCCATAAAGCTAGAGCAACTTGCTGATGTGGGAGAGGTTGATGCACGCTATATTCGTCGCATCGTCAAAGCGGTTCGTTATACCGAAGTGATTGGGCGTGGATTTTTGTTTTTGAGTTTCTTTCCCCCTTTCTGGTTGTTGGGAGTGCTTATACTGGCACTGTCGAAAATATTAGAAAATATGGAACTTGGACATAACGTTATACACGGACAGTATGATTTTATGAATGAGCCTTCGCTCAATGGCAGCACCTATGAATGGGATATTGCGGGTACCGCTGACAATTGGCGAGAAAGTCATAACTACAAGCACCATACCTACACAAACATTAAAGGCATGGACGATGATGTTGGCTATGGTATGTTGCGCTTGTTTCCAGAACAGCGCTGGTCACCCATGGCGTTATTTCAAACCGTTTATGCGATTTTGCTAGCATTGTTGTTTCAATGGGGTATCGCTATTCAGGAGTTACAGCTAGGTAAAATTGTAAAGGGCAAGAAGACATGGGCACAATTGCGTGAAGAGTTAAAACCCGTAATGGTTAAGATTAATCGTCGGGTGCTCAAAGACTATTTAATTTTTCCATTGTTAGCGGGTCCTATGTTTTTAAGTGTGCTAGCGGGGAATTTCGTTGCTAACATATTGCGTAACCTGTGGACATTTATGATTATTTTCTGCGGTCATTTTACGGCAGATGCTGAGGTATTTCATAAGTCGGTGCTTGAAAACGAGTTGCCGGGACACTGGTATCTGCGTCAGTTGCGTGGCTCGTCTAACTTAAAGGGTGGCAAGTTATTTCACATTTTGTCGGGCAATCTTAGTCATCAGATTGAACATCACTTGTTTCCAACAGTACCAGCAAGGCGTTACGCAACAATGAGCGTCAAGGTGCAAGAGGTGTGTGAACGCTTCGGACAAAACTACAACAACGATCATCTACACAAGCAGTTCGCACAGGTGGTATGGCGCATAATTCGCCATTCATTCCCTTCGTCGCCAAAACCGTTAGCTGCGTAAGACTTAGTCGCTGCCAGTGACTACTATTGAGGTCATTGGCACTGCTAAGTAAGAAATATTGGATATAAACTTTGATGCTTGCAATTTGCATATACGGTTTTACTTTAACGTGCAGATTGCGTCGTTAAACCTCAAATTAGTAAGACATAAGATCCTTAGCGCTGCATGTTAAGTGAAATCTGAGCAGTGGGTTTGTGATTTTAGGATATAATTTTAGCGAATAAATGGTTAGGAGTTAGAAAAGTAATGTCTGAAAAAAAAGTTAAATTTGAATTCGAAAAGCAGAATAAAAATAGTGTTCGGTATAAAGAGGTGCCCGAAGATGGCATGCCGCCGGTCATAGGCAATATTTATATTCAAAAATGGTTTGACGGTTAAAGTTAGAAAATAGAATTAGTAATTAAGAAAAAAGACTAAATAAAAAATAATACGCTTAGGGTTAGTTAGCAATAAGTACGCTGTTAGTATGTGGCTCGAAAAAAGGGATTTTGATGATCTGCTTCGCCACCATAGCGGTCGTAATCAGTTTTCTTTTTGATATATTGAGCAGTTCAAAAGCGGACGGTCGTTAATGCCACGTTAAGCCGCAAATAATAGCTAGTTAAAATTACCAGGATTTAGGCAGCCCCCCCTCATAATGAACATTTTCATCATTTTATAATTTCAACGTTTTTGTTTTTTGAGGTAACAATATCATTTCAAGCCGTTTTACAATTCGACTATAGAAACATTACATTAGTCTACAGGAAGTATTAATTTTTTCTGTTTTCGTCTTCAACCCTTTGCTTCATTACATCATCTCGCTGATGGATTGGAAGAAGCTGTTGATAATATGCTTCGTGCATGTCTCCGTCGTTGTGCTCATCAAAGCGACACGGAAATTCTCCGGTAGGATCTGTTACGCAAAATAATTGCCCTTGGGCGTCTTGCCCTGCATTACCATCAAAAATTGTACAAGCTGAGGTGAAAAATACAATCGTAAGCAGCGGTATGGCTCTCGCGATGACCTTTCTTCTGTTTGTATGTTGCATATCAAATATCCTTGTTCTCGAAAGCAAACTTTTAAGTATTAGTGTGAATTGCATCATTATTCTTCTTACCATTAATTTAAAGGCGGTTAACTTATTCACTGAGCCTGATTTTCACCAACGTACAGTATTATTGTTAGATTAACTATACATATAAAATAAGCATTTTATTGTTAAATGACAGATTTGGAGAATAGTTGTTTAAGTATTCATTTACCGAAAATTGAGTGCGAGCCTATGGTATTGACCCATTGGCTGCAGCGCTTCTTGGGCTGATGACCAAAGGTATGAACGTCAAATATTTGTGGAAAATAAGATTGGCGAAAAATAATAATTTTGGGTTGGTTTTGATTGTTCAACGTCTATAAACTTCTCAATTTCGAAACTTGATGCAAAATAGAGCGCCCGCTTATTGCCAGAACTTGTCTTAGACAGCTGAACGGCAGCAGCGGTCGTAAGTTGTTCAAATATGTATGAAAAACTTTTACCATAAGAAACCATTGAGATTGGAAATTTTGATGGGCTGTTGCATCTCCAAACCAGTCATTCAGACAGTCGTTAATTACGCCTCTTTTTGCCACACTTGTCTGCATATAATTCAAGGATGAACGAAAATGAAGGCGAGTATGGACAGTTAGCCAATACAAGTGAATTTTCTCTACACGCAGTCACTTCGTGTCGAGGTAGTTCGCTAACGCGGATGAGCCTGACAAACTAGAAAGGCTATGCCGTTACATCAGTCGCGCTGCCATTAGCGAGCAGCGCTTGAGCATAACCGACCATGGGAAAGTGCGCTATGAATTGAAAACACCTTATCGGGATGGCACTACCCATGTATTTTTTGACCCCATCGATTTTATTGGCAAACTAGTCCCTCTCATTGCCCACCAAGGCTCAACTTAACCCGGTTTTTTGGCGTACTCGCTCCCAATAGCAATCTTAGAGCTTAGGTTATCGCTTCACAACGTGGAAAAAACAGCCTAAGCTCGTTAAACAACAGGAGTGCGAATCCGATACGCCTTATCACGCTAGGGGCATGACATGGGCCCAGCGCCCCGTAACCGGATAGTAAGAGCGAGTGTTCAACATAGAGATAACGGAATGTGAAAAATGCGCAAAGCACAATGTGATGATAATTGCTTGCATCATAGACACACTAGTCATTCAAAAAATACTCGCACACTCAGATAAAAGGCACCCAACGTCGGCTCAAGCAAAGCTATTGCCACCTCTATAAGCGTCGCCCAACGAGCAGCACACCAATGACTTCACTAGTCAACGCGACTTTAACTTTGGGGCATAGACGACAAGTTATAGACTATACTAAGAAATATAGTATTTCATGGCAGGGTGACCCGCATTCAACTCTCGAATTTTCTGTACTAATGGTCTATAAACATCATAAATTGAAAACTGTCATTTCGCCAATAACTACCAAAACAGCCTCTTAGTAAACATCAACCCACACAAAAAGTTAGCTGTAACCAAGGGTAGTAAATAGCGTTTATTCGTCTTATCCTCGTTATCTCTTTTTCGACCCCTATTGTTTAAGGCTTTATGACAGATATGGGTAACGAAATGAGTAATCTCGGTATACAAGTCTGCGGTGGCTATGGGTATATTCGTGAATGGGGCATGGAGCAACTCGTTCGCGACGCCAGAATTGCGCAACTGTGCGAAGGGACCAACGGCATTCAGGCTCTGGATTTAATCTCCAGAAAACTGGCCCGTGACAAAGGCACTATGCTGGAAGATACATTCGAGCTGTTTAACAACAAAATAGAACAGATGACCCATTCTGATATGCAAGCACAGGTATCTGCACTACTAGCCGAATGGTTGGCCACAGCAACCAAACTAAAACAACAAAATGCGGTTAATTTAGAAGGTGCTGCATACGACTTTATGAACTACAGCGCTTATTGTTTGTTAGGCGTGATTTGGTTGAGTATAGCCGATACCGCAGAACATTCAGATATTGAAAGCATCAAGTTAGGTAAGAAGAATACTTGTGATTTTTATCTAAAAAGATTGTTACCAAGAAAAGACGCGCTGAAAGCTAACTTGTTTAGTGGTGCAGATGACTTGATGGTAATGACTGATAATGAATTTGATTACCAGTAGGTTGTAAGCTTCCAAGACGGTCGCAGAGCGATTCGAACTACAATAAATTAAAAAGGCGGTTGATAGTGATATCAACCGCCTTTTACATATTGAACAAATTATAATTAGGCTTTACGGCGTAAACTAACCAATCCAACTAAAGCAATAGCGAACAAACCTAAAGTGGCAGGTGTGGACACTACTGATATTTGTGATGATGCAGATTTATTATCTAACAATTCCACTGTGCGAAGTAAATTTTTAAAACTCTCATTTTTAGTACGGAGGGTTACTGGCCCGTAATCTGAAGCTTTGAATGTTAAGGTACCTAGCAAAACACTAGTGCCTACCGCTCCTGTTGGCAAAGGTGAAAGTGGAGGTAAAGATGGAAGTCTAAATATTCCACTTAAATCTGCTAGCCCTGAGTCAAAAAGACTACCTAAGGTGAAGTCGACATATTCTAAGCGACTAATATCAAAATCAATATTAAATTCAAAAGAACCTATCGCATCGGACTCACTAGCGGCATTTGCGAACAATTCAACCGTGAAGGTTTCGTTTAAGTTTACTTCAATATTATCTTCCCCAAAAGACACTATTAAATCAGCTTGAGCGCTAAACGCGCTAATAAACAATCCACTGGCAAGAATCAAAGAACGGAACATTTTGTTACATAGAATTATATTTTTCATGCTGAACATCTCTATTTGTTAAATCGAAATTTTGGTTGCTTACCCTAGGTAAGCAACCGGTTAATATTATTGGGTTAGGTAAAATTGATACCAAGCTTGTAAATCAGCATATGTAATAACACCATTTGCGTCGTAATCTGCTAAAGCATTAAAGTTAGCATCTCCAGTTTTGCTGCCAAACATGTAGTAAATGGCTATGTAATCAGAAAAATCGATACTGCCATCTTGGTTAACGTCAGGGTCAGCTTCTGGAACTGTCACAGACACATCAAACTGCAATGCAATCAAAACAGGATCGTGGTCTGACATGCGGTATGCATCATCTGCATAATAACCAGCGACATTTGCAGGTGCCTTAAACTCAACATTATAATCAAGAGAAATCGGCTCATCAGCGTTGATATGCCACTCAGTCACATCCACCACTTTAGCAAGCGCTTTGTTATTTGCTAATGCATGGTCTAGATAACCCAAAAGGCCTCTAAAGCTATACGAATAAGCGGTATCACCTCCAAAATAGTTCACTAGATTAGTATAACCCGCCCCTTCTAATGCGCTAATCGGGTCTTCTTTCGCATAAGCATTTAAATCACCCATGATTAAGGTGGCGGTATCAGGATAATGAGTATCTAGAAACGCACTTATCGCCTGTGCGGCACGTGTACGAGTCAGATTACAGTTACCTTGACCGGTACTGGTATCATCATCGCCAGCACCACAACTTGAACCTTTAGATTTTAAATGGTTAACACTGATAACAAGTGTTTCACCATTTTCAAGCAATGCAAATTCCTGAACTAAAGAAGGGCGATTTTTACCATCATTAAACAACACACCATCTTCGCCAGAAATAGAATTACTGCTATCTAGAATTTGTGGTGCACCAGCGAGTGATACCACACTCGGTTTATACATAAACGCAA
>JAWUVZ010000123.1:0-24683 GCA_034112105.1 Glaciecola sp.
GAATGTAGTTTCATTGGTTTTGAGCAGTATCAAACTAGCGCCATTAACATAAGTAATAATGAAGTCACGATCTACCATCATAATGGGGGTTGCAGATTGATCTAAAGCCCCCTGTAACTGCACCGCTTGATTTTCTTGCAAACGAACATCCGTCACATTTTGCCATTCAAGAGAATTACCGATATAGCTTCCTGATGCATCTAATATTGCCGTCACATTAAGGGAAAATGTTAGATGGGCAACATTAATGTCTGTAGTCCATGGTAAGTTATTAACGTCATCAAGCAGCTTACGTTGATGCGCCGGGTCTTTATGGAACATATCAATACAAGCGCCTATCACTTTATCTTTATCCGCACTAAAACCTGGATAAACTTCAGCGAATGTAGTTTCATTGGTTTTGAGCAGTATCAAACTAGCGCCATTAACATAAGTAATAATGAAGTCACGATCTACCATCATAATAGGTGTTGCAGATTGATCTAAAGCCCCCTGTAACTGTGCTGCTTGATTTTCTTGCAAACGAACATCCGTCACATTTTGCCATTCAAGAGAGTTACCGATATAGTTGCCGGCGGCATCTAGTATTGCCGTCACATTAAGGGAAAACGTCAAATGGGCGACATTAATATCTGTTTGCCATGGTAAGTTATTAACATCATCAAGCAGCTTACGTTGATGTGCAGGGTCTTTATGGAACATATCAATACAAGCGCCTACCACTTTATCTTTATCAGCACTAAAACCTGGATAAACTGTTGCAAATGTCGCTTCATTACTTTGGAGTAATAACAAAGTAGCTGCATTTACATAGGTGATGATGAAGTCACGGTCTACCATCATAATTGGTGTTGCGGATTGATCCAAAGCCCCCTGAAGTCGGACGGCTAACTCATTGTTACTATTTGTGATATCCATGATGTCTTTATTACCTTTGTTATCTAATTCTGAATTGGTCGCAAGTGTTGTTTCCGCTTTGGCCGCATCGATCATAGTACTGGCTAATATTTGATACACTGCTGTCCACGCTCTTTTCACTGAAACTGTATATGCATCACCTAAACCTATTTCAACAGTTTTTAGTAAAGCGGCGCCCACAGTCTCGTAATGTTCGGGCTTGACACCGTAACTTACATGACGCTCTCCCAGTTTTTGTGCTGCTGGAATGAGCTTATCTGGCTCGTTAAGCAAATTTATTGCAGTATCAAGCATTGTCATGAGCTTGGAACCCTGCTCAATCATATCTTTCTTAAACAGAGGTTTAAGCGACGGATCCATCTCAAACAATGTGTGATAAAAAATTTTCGCTGCTTGCGGGGCAATGGGCTTAATTTTTTCCCAACTCTCTTGAACTGTCGTGACTTGTTTTGGTGTCATAGCCGAATTCCTATGGTGAATAATGTACGGTTAAGTTACATTTCTATTAATCTGATACCTTATCCTCAACTACCTTCTCCTCGACGGTGAATAGCTCGTCTTCATTTAGGAGCGTTTGTGTGTCGAGCAAAATAATTAACTTTTTCTCAATACTGGCAATTCCTTTTAAAAAACAACTATCAATTTTATTACCAAATGATGGTGCTTTTCGAATTGCGCTTTTAGAAAACTTATAAACCTCAGAAACAGCATCAACGACAATACCCACAACCATCGGTTTTATTTTTTCTTCAGTACGTAAAATAATGGTGACCGTTTTTTCGTTATAATCTAATGGACGTTGACCAAAGCGCTGGCGTAAATCGATAATTGGAATAATCACCCCCCGCAGATTAATCACTCCTTTGAGATAGTTAGGCTTGTTAGGTAATTCTGTCACTTCGCTACAAACCCTAATTTCTTGTACACATAAAATATCGACACCATATTCTTCACCTTGTAACATAAAGGTAAGGTACTCTTGTTCTAATTCAGACATGTCTATTTCACCTAATCTACTTTATGTTTTTCGATGAGCTGCAATGTTTCAACATTTAACAAAGTAACCACTTTTGCGCCGATATTTATCAATCCGTCAATGTACGATTGCGGCACACAACCACCAAAATACGGTGAGTTTTTAATTTCATTGTCTTCTGCATTTAACACATCAGACACCGCATCAACAACAAACCCAATGGTTCTTGACTTGCCTTCAATTTCAACTGTTAATACAATGACAACGGTTATTTCACTATAATTTGCATGGCCAATATTAAATTTTAAGCGCAAATCAATAATCGGTACGATTATGCCCCGCATGTTGATGACGCCTTTTACATATTCGGGTGCATTGGGTATGACCGTTGGCTGTTCCCAGCTTCTAATCTCCTCCACACATAAAATATCAAAGGCGTACTGTTCCTCGGCTAATAAAAATGTGAGGTATTGCTTACCACTCGTAATAACGTCAATTCCTTCGAGTGAATATTCTCCGGTCTCGGGGATATCCTTGGCTAACGCTTGTATGTCCATTAAACCAATGCTCCTTTGAGAGTATGTTCGCTTTGCTTTTCTTGTGCTCGCTTCATCGCCATTACGATCATACCGGGCACATCAAGTATCATCGCGACCGAACCATCGCCTAGAATGGTAGCACCTGAAATACCCTCAACTTGTTGATAATTATCGTTTAAACTTTTTATGACCACTTGTTGCTGAGCTAACAAATCATCAACCATCAAGCCAACCTTTTGACCGTCAGCCTCGACAACAACTAATAAGGAGTTGTTAACTTCTTTAGTGTCAGCTGGTAAATTGAATAATTGATAGATAGGAATAACGGGGACGTTATCGTCACGCAATCGATAAAGGGTCATATCACCAGAAACCTTATTGATAAACTCTTCTTTTGCCTGCAATGATTCAACAATAGTGATGAGTGGAATAATATAAACTTCAGTGCCGACACGGACGAGTTGGCCAACTAATATGGCAAGCGTTAGAGGTAAGTTCACTTTAAACTTACTTCCTTTACCCGTCTCTGATTCAACTTGAATTCGACCGCCTAGCGATTGGATATTTCTCTTGACTACGTCCATGCCCACCCCACGTCCAGAAATATCGCTAATTTCTTTTGCCGTTGAAAAACCAGGTTCAAACAATAAATCAAATACCTGACTGTCGCTTAGCGTTGCACCGGAATCTACCAAGCCTTTTTCAATCGCTTTGTTCAAGACAGCTTCTCGATTAATACCGCCACCATCATCACTAATTTCAATTATAATATTACCACCTTGATGGTAAGCATCTAATGTAATAGTGCCTGATTTAGGCTTACCATTTGCGATACGAATATCTGAAGACTCGATGCCATGATCTACCGCATTTCTAACTAGGTGCACCAACGGATCGCCAATTTGTTCCATGACTGTTTTATCGAGCTCGGTTTGTTCACCTCGAATTACTAAGTTAATTTCTTTACCTGTTTTAATTGACAAATCATGTACTAATCGTGGAAAACGGTTGAACGCAAAACTGATCGGTAACATGCGAATTTTCATCACACTTTCTTGCAATTCTTTGGTATTTTGTAATAGTTGGTCTAAACCGCTTTTTAGTTTTTCAAGTTTAGATATCTCAAAGTCATTACCTAACTCAGACAACATTGATTGGGTTATAACAAGTTCACCCATTAAATTAATGAGCGAATCCACTTTATCGACACCAACACGAATAGAGCCTAAATCTTGTTTTGTTTTTGTTTTATTTTTATCAGCTTTCTCTGAAGGTTTAATAGAACTTATCGGCTGCTCAGTTGTTAATGTAGTTGAACTGTTTGATAGTTCCGAGGGCATGTTATTACTAGTATCTAACTCATTATGCGTTTGGATTGAACCCAACTTAGGAAATTCTTCTACAATTTCTAATTTACATTCATCTTCAACCCACTCAAAAACCTCTCGAATATCTTCTTCACTAGCATTAGATATTAATAATAACTCCCAACTGATATATATCTCTGTTGGATCAATTTCAGTAATAGCTGGCAACGAGTTAGTTTTAGCTTTTACGGTCAATTCACCGAGGTCTGCTAAGGCGTCAAATAACAATAATGGATCATTGCCGGTTTGCACTAAATGATGTTCAGGGATAAAAGTGATATGCCAAATTCTGCCCGCTCGTTCTTCAGTATTTTTCTCAATTACTAGTATTTCAGTATCGCTTGTTCGGGTGTTAAATTCTAAGGTTTGTTCTAGCAGATGGGTAGTTTCTGTTATTTTACCCTCATCATAATCAGCCTCATCTCTGGCCGCTTCAATCAATAAACGCATGCAGTCAACCGACACTAACAACAGCTCGGTATCTTTGGCGGTAATCTCTCGTCGGCCATCTCTGATCTCATCTAATAATGTTTCAACCAGATGAGTAAACTCAGTAACATTATTAAATCCGAAAGTACCCGCACCGCCTTTTATAGAATGAGCAGCACGAAAAATCGAGTTAATGGTTTCATTGTCACCCACGTCTAAGTTGAGCAGGCTTGACTCCATTAATTCAAGTCCTTCAAAGCTCTCTTCGAGAAAACTAGGAATAAATTGCGACAAATCGACACTCATAGCCCTACCTCACTACACGTTTGATGGTTGCCAGTAACTTCTCTGGATTAAATGGCTTTACTAGCCAACCCGTTGCGCCCGCGGCTTTACCTCGCATTTTCATTTCGGTGGAACTTTCAGTGGTTAACATCAAGATAGGCGTAAATTTGAAACTTGGTAATTTGCGTAATTCTATACAAAGCGCAATGCCGTCCATATTCGGCATGTTGATATCAGAAATGACTAAATCAAAACGGGCTGCTTGTGCTTTGTTCAACCCATCAAGGCCGTCCATGGCCTCGGTTGTCTCAAAACCTGCACTTTTAAGAGTAAAACTCACCATGTCTCGGATTGAGTTAGAATCATCTACAACCAAAATCTTGGTCATTTTTGTTTTCCCTTTTACGAATTCAGATAAAATCAAAGAACAATTAAGTTCATAATCTAAAAATTTAGTGGTTTATATTTTCACTAAAAGCAGACCCATTCATACCAAGCTGTTTGACACTTTGATAAATAATTGATGATTGCTTTTCCCAAATATGAGATTTTTTTTGTGCCGAAACATAAACCAATGCACTAAGTAATAGTTGTATACCTACAGTATCGATCCGAGTAACTTCGCTACCATCAAATATAATATTTTCATGTTCATCGATATATTCAATAAACTGCAATTTATATTCCGATACTTCGGCGATAGTTAGCTCCGCTGGTAATTTAAAAATTAAATCTGATTCCATAAACCCTCATTTGTGCATATATTTTTATGACTTCATTCAGTTTTAAAAAGTGACTAAGAATCAAAATAATATCGAAAATTTAATATATTAAATTACCTCTATTTTGAATCCAGCAGTTCTGCTTACCATTTCCAACTGATCTATTTTTAACAACACCGTATTTGGTCTCAACAAGCTAAAATAAAAGTGCTAATTAGTTAACACCCAAAGAATACAACAACTAACTTTCATTTAAATATTACTTAAGTTAGTTAGGTATATTATCGGAACTAATATAATTAGCTTTAGTTGTTTTAAGCATTGACTTATTCACAAACAAAAACTTGATTTAAGTCAATTAAATAAGAACTAAATTAATATTTAATTGATAAAAGTGAGTGTGAATGCTGTAATTAAAGATGTAACTAATTTATATGTGCCTCAAGATAAATGCGTAAAACTGTATTTTATGCGTGCGGACATTTATGGTTTTCATAGCGTCAGCCATTAACATAGGCATTAAATCTTTTATTCTTAATGCATTGGTCAGATTAAAGTTATTTAATTGATGCGGTCTAATTGCAGAAATTGAATCGAAATGAACTTACTGAGGAGGCTCTCTAGTCGATAAATAGCAAGCATGGCAATAATGGTCAGGTGTTTTGAGGTAGTGGTATTTAAATAATCACCTTAAACCCTAATAAAGTAATATCATCTTGATAACCAGTCGGTACCGTTTTGGCTTCACTTCTTTTACTACCCTCGATAAATATTAAACCACTTAGGTAAAGTTGCTCTAGTGGCTTGTCAACCGGGCAGAGCAGAAGCTCACATAACAAGCTCCTAAAACCAAAAATTCGATCGTTGCTTGAATCGTAATAATTCAAAAATATCAACATAGTCTTTGTACATAATTCAAATCTAGATATTTGAAACGAAAAAAACCATCACAAATAGCAGGTATTACAGATAAGGGATGCCATCCTGTTCTATTTTATTGTGATGTTAGATTTTATCTTAATTTTTGGATGAATCTACTGTATATTTGGGTAAATAATTCGCGGTATATTTATGTAGTCCAATTTTCCTGCCTGAATTTCTATTCAATGTTATTAAAATAAATATGAAGTGTATCTTATGTGCAACTGTCAAAAATCAAAAAATCTCAAGATGAAAATTAATAAGCATAACAATCAAACGCATAAAATAGGTGAACTGCAATGTTAGCTAAACGCATCATTCCATGTCTAGACGTAAAAGACGGCGTTGTGGTCAAAGGGGTTAAGTTTCGTAATCACGAAATCATGGGTGATATTGTTCCGCTAGCGAAGCGTTATGCCGAAGCCGGTGCCGACGAACTCGTTTTTTATGATATTACAGCTTCAAGCGATCAGCGCGTTGTCGACAAAAGTTGGGTGACTAAAATTGCGCAAGTTATTGATATTCCATTTTGCGTTGCTGGCGGCATCAAGTCGATTGAGGATGCGGGTAAAATTCTTGAAATGGGCGCAGATAAAATATCCATCAATAGCCCTGCATTGTCCAACCCAAGATTAATCAAAGACTTGCATGATACCTTTGGTCAACAGTGCGTTGTCATTGGTATTGATAGTTTCTTTAATGACCAAACCGGACAATATGAAGTGTATCAATTTACTGGTGACGAGACGCGCACTCAAAAAACGGCATGGCAAACCATCGACTGGGTCAAAGAAGTGCAGTCGCACGGCGCAGGCGAAATTGTTTTGAACTGCATGAATCAAGATGGTGTTCGCAAGGGTTATGACATCGCTCAGCTTGCTGCTGTGAGAGCCGTTTGTAACGTTCCTCTTATTGCATCTGGCGGTGCAGGTAAAATGCAACACTTTGCCGACGTTTATAATCAAGCCGATGTTGATGGTGCGCTAGCTGCGTCAGTCTTTCATAAAGCGATTATAGATATACCTGAACTAAAAGGCTGGCTATCCGCTCAAGGAATAGAAATACGCAGAAAATGCGTGTTGACTCAATAGGAAATAGAATGAAAATCACAAATGAAACATCGAAGCAATTAGCGTGGGAAAAAATGGACAATTTATTACCTGCAGTAATACAAGATTCCAATTCTGGCCGTGTCTTAATGCAGGGTTATATGGACCAAGAAGCATTAGCAAAGACACTTGATTCTGGCAAAGTCACTTTTTTCAGTCGTTCAAAACAACGTTTGTGGATGAAAGGCGAAACGTCAGGCAACACCCTAGACCTGGTCGATATTTCAGCCGATTGTGATCAAGATGCTCTGCTAATTCTGGCTAAACCAAATGGCCCAACATGCCATACCGGTGCCAGTACTTGCTGGTTCAATAGTGAGCCGCCAACAATGACCTTTTTTGCAGAGTTAGAACAAGTATTAGCAGGGCGCAAAGAAGCGGACCCATCCACCAGTTATACTGCTGAGCTCTATAGCAAAGGCATTAAGCGCATTGCACAAAAAGTGGGCGAAGAGGGAGTTGAAACAGCACTTGCAGCAGCGGTTCAAGATTTAGATGAACTAAAAAATGAATCCGCCGACTTGTTATATCACTTAATTGTGTTGCTGCAAGCCAGTAACCTTTCATTGAACGACGCTATTGAAGTATTAAAGGCTCGTCACAACAAGTAAAAGTGTTAACTGTATCCAGTGCTAGCGAGAAAAAGGGGCAACGTAAGTAAATGTAGCCCCCTTTGTAATGCTTTCAAGTAGCGTTAAAAAAATAGCACTACAAAATACGGTGCTGAATAACTCTAGCTTGCTTTAGAGCCGCATTTTAACCAGTCCATTTTCATTTTCATGATCCGATAGCAGGAATATTTTTTTATTTAAGCACTTTTATAGTAGGCTTATTTTCAACACATAAAGACTTTAAAGGAACTGCATGCGTAACCTAACGAATGACTCGGCCTTGACTGCCAAAAACGGTCTAAAATCGACATTTCAGTCAATCTCACTTTTAGTTGCCACGTTGTTATTTATCAACACTAACGCAATAGCGGACGATAATGAGGACTTGCATGCCCTGCTCAACCAACATTGGCAACAAGCACAAGAAGAAAAAGTATTCTTTAGAACTGACCCTGACGCCTGGAAGCCAAACGGTAAACTAGCTGACTTTTCTGAGCAAGGTATCGCAAGACGCAATGCCTTTAATGCGAAAGTTCTCAACCAACTGTCCAGCATAAATAGTAAAAAATTAAGTGAAGACAACTTAATGAGTTATCGTTTGTTCAAATATGAAAGAGAATTTGAACAACAGTACTATCAGAACCAAGACAAGTTTTTCCCAATTAACTTTTTGAGTGGTTGGCATACCTATTTTGCTGAAGCGCCAGCTAATATGGCATTTCTGAACAGTAAAGATTATGAGCATTTTTTAATTAGCTTGGCAGACTATCCTCGATTCAATCGTGAAAATATAGATTTAATGAAACAAGGTGTGAGCGCGGGTTTTGTGCATGCTTGTGACAGCTTCAAAAACTATGCTCAAAGTATCCAACAACATATTGTTAGCGATGCTGAAAACAGTGCTCTTTTTGAACCGTTCACGCGTTTTCCAACGACGTTTACTTCACAGCAGAAACAAAATTACAGTACCCAAGCTAAGCAACTTATTCAGTCTCATGTGGTGCCGTCTTATCAAAAAATGTTGGACTTTTTTACTCAACAATACATGCCAAATTGCCGCACAAAGGCGGGCATAGCATCTGTCAAAGGTGGAAGAGAGTACTACGCTTACGCAATCGAATATTACACAACAACCACCCTCAGTGCTCAACAAATACATGACTTAGGCTTGTCCGAGGTTGCCCGTATCAAAAAAGAAATGCTGGCAATTATCAAGGAAGTTGGCTTTGAAGGTACTTACGCAGAATTTTTGGAGTTTTTAGCGAGTTCAGACCAATTTTATGCGGATAACGAGCAAGATGTGCTAGAAAAAACTGCTTTTATTACACAAAAAATGTATGGAAAACTGCCTTTCTTTTTTGGTAATTTACCCAGAAATACATTTACAATTAAAGGCTCAGCAAGTCGCGGCGCATTTTATATGCCGCCACCAGATAACCGCACACCGGGCACCTATTTCCTAAACTCGGTTCCAGCTCAACAACCCCTTTATAATCTTGAAGCACTGAGTTTGCATGAAGCGGTTCCGGGCCATCACTTACAAAACGCCATCGCCATGGAGCTCGACTTACCTGAATTCAGAAAAACCGTAAACCATAGCGCTTTCTCCGAAGGTTGGGGACTTTACTCCGAACGATTAGGCAAAGAAGCCGGTTTTTATTCAGACCCATACAGCGATTTTGGGCGTTTAGGCTATGAAATGTGGCGAGCAGTAAGGTTAGTTGTCGATACTGGAATACATGCCTTCGGCTGGACACGTGAAGAGGCCATTGATTATCTAGCGGCACGCACTGCATTGACCGATAAAGCCGTTGAAGATCAAATTGACCGCTATATCTCATGGCCAGGCCAAGCCCTTTCATACAAAATTGGGGAGCTCAAAATTCGTGAACTACGTGAAAGGGTTGAAAAGAAACAAGGGATTAATTTCGATATCCGTGTATTTCATGACGCCATCATCGGCAGTGGATCGCTTCCTCTCGCTGTATTGGAAGAAGTCATCGTAGAGAAATTCGGGTTATAATCAGTTCGAAAACGGCGTCGCGGTTAATAATCAGCGACGCCATTTGATGTGAAAATTCCAATATTAACGCGCTGAAAATCTACGACTTGAGTGTAAATCTGGTCTCCACTACTTTCATCCACGCGGTTACATTTCTTAGTATCGATAGTTACCTCACATGTAAAAAAGAAAAAATTCAACCAATTGATTTAAATCATTTTTTTATTTTTATGAAAAATAATATTATTTTATTCTTGAAAAACTTAATTCCGTTCTCATATATCTATTGTGGGCGCCGTAAGGGTCCACAAAACCGCCGCCGAATTGTCGGGGCACTTAATGTAAACATATTGCTTAAAAGTAAAAGGATATGACTATGCGTACTATCGATTTATCTCCACTTTACCGTTCATTCATTGGTTCAGACCACTTAGCATCTATTATTGATGCGGCAGCAAGGAATGAAAAACAAAACACTTATCCACCATACAATATCGAATTACTCGAAGATGACAAATATCGAATTACGATGGCTGTTGCTGGCTTTGCGAAAGATAATGTTGTTATTGAGGTTGTAGAAAATACGCTCATTATTAGCGGCAGCAAAGAGCAAACGCCTGACGAAAGCCGAAAATTTCTGCACAAAGGTATTTCTGAAAGAAACTTCGAACGAAAATTTCAACTTGGCGACAATGTTAAAGTACTGTCCGCCGATTTAGAGAATGGTTTGCTACATGTCGATCTTGAAAGGGTTGTCCCTGAAGCGAAAAAGCCAAGACGCATCGAAATAGGCAGTCAGATTATTGAAAATAAGTAATTAGTAAACACAAGTAACCTCCCTCCCTTTGGCCATCGCATTTGAGATGGCCTTTTTATTAGCAGACGATTACATTCGTGAACTAAATAAACGTAGCAGCTGCGATGTACAGATTCCACAAAGACAAAGCAATTAACACCGCAAACGTAGCTAGAGTTCCGCTAATACGCCCCCAGCTTGCACCTGATTTAGTGACCAAGCCATAGGCATGAGCAATGCGTCCATATACGAGTAGAATGCCACAAACGTGCAAAAAAACACCGGCTTGAGAAGTCATTTCTGCTATAAATAATAGAATCAAACACATTGGCGTGTATTCAGTGAAGTTTGCATGCGCTCTTGTCGCTTTTTGCAAACCGTCTATATTTCCATCACCTAAACTAACCATATGTTTTCTTCTGACTTTAATAACTTGAAAAGACAATGCAAGAAACACAAGGCCTAGAAGCCCGCTATACATTCCAGTAATAATTAAATTCATTTGGTATTTACCATACTTAGTTTATAGTGAGTGGCGCAGATTGAAGCATGCTTAAAACTAAAATGAAATTAAATAAAGTAACTACTTAACTTCGCTTATTGTATTAGCGTTAATGAATTGTTAAATTAACGCGATTAGTAAATAAATACTTAGTTTTGTGACCTAGTGTCAATTTTTGTTTATAACAACACCCTATCATTTACAGTACTAGGAGATAATATTTGAGTCATTTATTTAGACTAGGCGTTATATTAGTCATCGTTTGGTTGTTGTTGTCAGGTATTTACGAACCTCTGATGTTAAGTTTTGGCATTATTTCTGTTCTTATTTCTCTTTGGTTAACCAAACGCATGTTACGAATAGATCAAGAGCAATACACATTTTTCGTTACCATCAGCCTTATTAAATTCCTCAGTCAATTATTCTATAAAATTGTGTTGTCAAATTACGATGTGACATTGAGAGTGCTAGGTATAAGGTCGGTGCAGTCGACTTTTATTACTATTGAAGTCCCTTTCGACAATGACGTTGCAAAAGTACTTTATGCTAATGCAATAACACTTACGCCTGGTTCTGCCAGTATAGCCTTGTCGGATCACACGCTCTTGGTGCATACCATCAGTGAGCAAGGTGCTCAAGACCTCGCAAATGGTGATATTTTGAATATCATGCCTAAACAATATCAGGTAAAAACGATAGAGAATATTAACCAATGACCGAATATTACCTCGTTGCAGGATTAGCTATCCTGATTGCAATGGCATTAGGCGTTTGTAGAGCATTATTGGGTCCAAGCGTCTTTGACCGTATTCTCGCTGTAAATTTATTTGGCACTAAGGCCGTACTACTGGTCGCAATTTTTGCTTTCTTTACAGGACGTCATGATTTATTAGATATTTCGTTACTTTATTCATTACTCAACTTTGTTGGCGTTATTGCGGCTTTAAGGTTAGTCGAAAGAGGCAAATTTTTTGCCAATAACAGCGTACCAGAAGAAGAAAGTAATGAAGACGATGAAAGAACTAACGACGAAAACGCCGTGAACAAACAAAAAGGAAATCCAAATGCTTGAAATCTTTGGCTTTGTGCTCATTGGTATGGGTTGTTTTCTAGGGCTTGTTGGAGCGCTCGGCTTACTTCGTCTGCCCGATATGTATGCTAGATTGCATGCGGTTGGTATAACGGACACACTATGCTCGTTTTTGATTTTGTCAGGACTCGCCTGCCATGCAGACTCAATCAACGTTATTGCTAAGCTTGCTTTGATCTTCTTATTCCTTTTATTTACAAGCCCTGTTTCATCTTATGCGCTCGCAAATAATGCGTGGCGTTGGGGCTTAATACATAATCAAAAAATACATATCAGTAATTTTAAAACAGATAAGGAAGGCGAATGAGCCTAGTTGTCAATTTAGTTCTCCTGGTTTTTCTCTTGGTCATGGCGTTAGCTGTTTTAAAAACACGGCATCTATTTGCAATGGCAATGTTATTTGGTTTATATAGCTTGCTGGTAGCTGGCCTGTTTGTTGTCCTAGACGCGCCCGATGTCGCATTTACAGAAGCTGCGGTAGGAACAGGCATATCAACGGTCCTCATGTTAGTCACCTTAGCTTCAATTAAAGATGGTCACGAACTCATATCCACACAAAAGGCACGCACCGCTCCACTTATTATTTGTGTATTAATGGGTGGATTGCTTATCTATGGTACGCATGACATAGCTGAATTAGGTGATGCGCAGAGTGCACCACATATGCAGGTTGCTGCACGATATATTGAAAAAGGACAAGAAGAGACTGGTGTGCCAAACCTAGTTACCGCTGTATTAGCGAGTTATCGAGGATTTGATACCTTAGGAGAAGTAACCGTTGTGCTTACTGCAGGTATTGGTGTGCTTATGTTGCTGGGTTCAAGAAAAAAACTAAGAATAAAAGAGGTATCCAATGGCAAATGATCTCATTTTAAGAGTGGTCACTAAGTGGCTGTCTCCTATCATTATCTTATTCGCACTTTATGTACAATTTCATGGTGATTATAGCCCTGGTGGCGGTTTCCAAGCGGGTGTTATTTTTAGCTCAGCCATTTTATTATATGCACTTACCTACGGTCTTGATGCTGCATTACAGCTTATTCCTGAATATATACTGCGCATTGGTGCAAGTTTAGGCGTGCTTATTTACGGTGGTGTAGGCGTTGCTTCAATGATACTTGGCGGCAACTTTTTGAATTACAGCGTCCTAGGCAGCACGCCAGTTGCTGGACAGCATCTTGGTATTATCATTATCGAACTCGGTGTAGGCATAACGGTAGCGTCAGTTATGGTGTTATTGTTTTTTACCTTTGCAAGACGGGTAGCACCAGAATGATTGAGTACATTATTGGACATATTAATTATTGGTTGATTGTTGCTATTATGATGGTTGGTCTTTATACCCTCATGAGCCGGTCGAACCTGATCAAAAAATTAGCTGGATTATCGATGTTCCAAACAGCCGTTATTTTATTTTATGTCAGTTTAGGTAAAGTGACGGGAGGCACTGTGCCGATTATCAGTGAAAAATACAGTCTTTATTCAAACCCCCTCCCACAGGTTCTTATGCTGACCGCTATCGTTGTTGGTGTTGCTACTACGGCTTTGGGATTCGCATTGGTTATTCGAATAAAAGAAGCTTATAACTCCGTCGAAGAAAATGAAATTTCGGCTATGGATGAAAAAGAATAATGGAACAACTTACCATCTTATTGATTGTCATTCCTTTGATGGTCGCACCAATAACCGCATTAATTCCATCTGAAAAAGTGACGTGGTTCTTAACACTCATAGTTTGCTTAATATCATTGGGCATTTCTTGCTACATTCTTTATGAAGTAATTGACGGTAGCCATGTTATTTATGAATTAGGTGGCTGGCGTCCTCCTTGGGGTATTGAATACAAAATTGATTCATTGAATGCATTTGTTGCACTCATCGTCAGCGCAATAGGTTGTCTTTCCTGCTTATTTGCTTATCGCAGTGTACCCGATGAAATTGAAGAGAAGATGATCCCACTGTTTTATGCTGCCTTTCAGTTATGCTTATTAGGCCTTTTGGGTATTGCATTAACAGGTGACATATTTAATCTATTTGTCTTCTTGGAAATCTCATCACTATCTACCTACGCACTTATTAGTATGGGCAAAAACAGAAAAGCCCTGACTGCCGCGTTTTCATATTTGATATTGGGCACTATCGGCGCAACATTTTTCCTCATCGGCGTAGGCTTTTTGTTCGCTGCTTCTGGAAGTCTAAACACCGCTGATATCGCTAGTCGATTCGATTCATTCAAAGACATGCAATTAGTAGAAACCGCACTCATCTTTATGGTTTTGGGCATTGCGCTAAAAGCGGCGATATTCCCGTTGCACAGTTGGTTACCAAACGCTTATAGTCAGGCCCCTTCAACAGTCGGCATATTTTTATCTGCTACTGCAACGAAAGTGTCAATATATGTACTACTTCGTATTCTGTACGACCTCTACCCTGTCGACTATTGGGTAGACATGTTGCTGCCGCAAATTATGTTGTCACTAGGTTGTGTCGCCGTTATTTATGGCTCATATCGCGCGTGGCAACAAACTGAAATGAAGCGACTTTTAGCGTTTTCGAGTGTTGCACAAATTGGTTATATTGTGATTGGCTTTTCACTAGTGAGCCAACTAGGATTAACGGCTGCAATCCTGCACTTGTTCAATCATGCCCTGATAAAATCAACCTTATTTATTGGTGCCGGCATACTGCTGTATAGAGCCAATACCACTGAATTAGGTAGTTTAAGAGGCTTAGGTAGAGACATGCCATGGACCTTTGCTGCCATTACATTGGCAGGACTTAGTCTAATTGGCGTTCCGGGGACTGTCGGCTTTATTACAAAATGGTATTTACTCGAAGCTGCGGTTGAAAAAGGTATGTGGATTGTCGTTATCACTATTGTTTTAGGTTCAGTACTGGCTATCGGCTATGTTTGGAAGATAGTGGAAAATCTGTATTTCAGAAGCAAACGCAAGGTACATATACAAGACGTGCCAAGCGGTGACTCAGCAATTGCTAGAACCCCTAAGACCATGTCTATCGCCCTTTGGATTGGAGCCATTTTATGTATATTTTTTGGCTTAAATACTGAATTATCTTTTGAAGCGGCTTCATCTGCTGCTACTGCACTGTTGAAGCAATAGGAATAATGATGACCCAATTAGCTTTAACCGATTTATTAATTCTCTCTATGATAATCCCTATAATTGGGGCGGTTATCATATCCAGATTAGATAAATACATTAACCTACGTGAAACAGTCACTATTGTGACTGCTATCATCCTGTTTATAATCAATGTTGACATCTACCTCAACCTTGATTTAGACCATGCAAAAGACGTCGCTGCATCCAGGTTCACTATTGCTGAGCCTATTAAAGGTTTGTCAATCGCGTTCTCTGCAACGGCGTTTGGCAGCTTGTTTGCACTAATTGCGAGTGCTTTATGGATTGCCACATCCATCTACGCAATTGGCTATATGCGCGCGCACAACGAAAAAAACCAAACGCGTTTTTATGTTTTATTTGCTGTCGCTATCGCTGGTGTTATGGCCGTAGCCTATTCAGATAATCTATTTACTTTATTTTTATTCTACGAAATATTAACGGTATCAACCTACCCGCTTGTTACTCATGCTGGCACCAGGGATGCCAGAAAAGGAGGGAAAACTTATATCCTCATATTAATGGGGTCATCAATCTTATTTTTCCTTCCTGCAATGGTCATTGTGTATTTTGTTTCAGGTACCCTTACCTTTCAAGAAGGCGGTGTTTTAGCTGACAATCTCGATATAATTTGGGCTGCTCCTCTTTTATTGATGTTTCTCTTTGGGATCAGCAAAGCGGGCTTAATGCCTCTGCACAAGTGGTTACCTGCAGCAATGGTTGCGCCAACCCCAGTTAGTGCATTATTGCATGCAGTTGCGGTTGTTAAAGCAGGCGTATTCTCGGTAATGAAGGTTGTCGTATTCATCTTTGGTACTGACTTTATTACTGAATCGGGTGCCAACCATTGGCTAATTTGGATACCATTAACTACCATTGTTCTTGCATCATTTATTGCTTTAACAAAGGACAATTTAAAAGAACGTTTAGCCTATTCGACAATAAGCCAATTAAGCTACATTATTTTGGGCGCACTATTGGCCAATGAGGCAGGTATATTGGGTGGCACAATGCATATTGCAATGCATGCGTTTGCCAAGATAGCCTTATTTTTTGCAGCAGGCGCAATTCTTGTCGCTAGCCATAAAAAATACGTTAGCGAATTGGCCGGCTTAGGTCGCGTCATGCCATTTACTTTTATTGTGTTTACGATTGGCACCTTAAGTATTATCGGTTTACCTTTCTTCGGCGGTATGTGGAGTAAGTGGTACTTGATATCCGGCGGTTTAAACTTTCAGGGCCCTGAAGCCACCTATTGGGCAGTACTTATTGGTTTAACGGTCAGTTCATTACTAAATATCTATTACTTACTGAGTATTCCGATGACTGCATTTTTCAATAAGCCGGTCAAATCTAGCATAGAAAGTGATCACGCTGGCGAACACCCCGTTGGTGAAGGAATTAAAGAAGCCCCTTTAGCCTGCCTAATTGGTATGGCAATTCCAACATTCATAACAATTTATTTGTTCTTTGATCCACAAGTGTTTTATCGACTTTCATCAACACTGACAAATTTTTAAGGTATCGAAATGAAGATTGAAACAAATAATACGGGGCAAAAAGTCCACTTTTTCGACAACCCTAAAAATGTCACTTGGATGCTCCGTATATTTTACGCGATATGTATATTGTTGGTTGTTGCTGACTTTGTTGTGCACCGACATATTTACTTATCATATGACGAGATCCCTGCTTTTTATGCCATCTACGGTTTCGTCGCCTGTGTTGTGCTTGTTATTATTGCGACGGGAATGCGGAAATTTGTTATGCGTGATGAACACTTCTATGACAAACGTGAAGATGAAGTAGAACAAATAGTGCCTCGCGTTGATGTTGAGCATACTCCTCATACTAATACAGAGAAGGAGTCGCATTCATGAGTTATGCTATTCCTGCTTTTTTACCGTTTTTCTTAGCTGCATTATTTGCTGCTATTGCGCCCGTCAGGTTTCGCTATCTGCTCGTTTTAGTTCCGTTGGTCAATGGTATATTAATTTACCTAAACGCTGACCAACTAACGCCAATTAGCATTCAATTACACACATTCACGCTCCAAATTATGGATGTAGGTGCACAAGTCACCGAACAAGATGCGAAACTGACTTTACTGTTTGCTTATCTGTTTCACTTAGCGTGTTTTATTTGTCTTATTTATGCTTTGCATGTGAAAGACAAAGTGCAAATAGTAGCAGGGTTACTGTATGCCGGTAGTGCAGTAGGTGCGGTATTCGCCGGCGACTTTATTACTTTATTTATTTTTTGGGAATTGCTTGCCGTTACATCTGCTTTCTTAGTTTTTGCACGCAGAACAAAGGCGTCTAAAGCCGCAGGTATACGCTATTTGATTATCCAAGTGCTGTCAGGTGTATTATTACTTATTGGTGCTATTAGCTACTTTCAGCAAACTGGCTCTTTAGAGATCGGCTATATCGGTCTGGGCTCAATGGCATCTTGGTTATTCCTTATCGCATTTGGTATCAAAGCGGCCTTCCCTTTCATGCATTCATGGCTAACAGATGCTTATCCTGAAGCAACGCCAGCTGGCGCTGTTTTCTTGTCCGCATTTACCACTAAAGTGGCTATCTATATGCTAGCCAGAACCTTCCCAGGTGAAGATTTATTGGTTTATATTGGTGCGGCGATGACTTGTTTCCCAATTTTTTACGCCGTTATTGAAAATGATCTTCGCAAAGTATTAGCGTATAGCTTAATAAACCAACTTGGTTTTATGGTTTGTGGTATTGGTATCGGTACAGCTTTGGCTCTCAACGGCACCGTTGCTCATGCGTTTAATGACGTAATCTTTAAAGGCTTGTTGTTTATGACAATGGGCGCCGTTCTGCACCGCGTGGGGCATGTAAATGGCTCAAACTTAGGTGGCTTGTACAAGACAATGCCGAAAACCACTTTTTTCTGTATTATCGGTGCAGCATCTATTTCAGCCTTTCCATTGTTTAGTGGTTTTGTAAGTAAGAGTATGGTTATGGCTGCTATGATTGAAGCTGGCCACGAGTATTTATGGTTAATGTTATTGTTTGCTTCAGCAGGCGTATTCCACCATGCAGGCATAAAAATCCCATTCTTTGCTTTCTTTGCTCATGACTCAGGTTTGCGCCCCAAAGAAGCCCCTACGAACATGCTAGTCGCAATGGGTATCGCTGCATTTATGTGTGTCCTAGTAGGCACTTACCCTGAGTTTCTATATCAAATGTTACCTTGGGAGAATAGTTACGTACCGTATGACCTCACCCACACGTTGACCCAGCTTCAGTTGTTGTTCTTCTCTGCTTTGGCCTTTGTTTGGCTAAATAAGAAAGGACTCTACCCACCTGAGTTAAAATCAGTCAACCTCGATTTTGAATGGGTATATAGAAAAGCGATGCCAGCTGCAGGACTTGGCTTAGCCAGACTCGCTGACAACCTCAAAACGAATTTTGTTGGCTTCGCTGTAAGTGCCGTTAATGCATTACCAGTAAAGAAACGGGGTAACGATGCGAACGCGGCTGCATTAACGTTACGCATGGCATTGGGATTTGTCGTGCTAGCCGTATTAGCATTTGTGACACAGTTTATTTGAGTTACAACAGGATATTGTCGATAAAACACTTCAATTTACTTGTTGCATTCTAATTTTAACAGAAATATGCAAGCTAGGTTGCTATGTCCGAAATTTATCAAAACCCTTTATGTGGCCATGGAATTCATTCCCAATTAAATGGTCTCATCCCCCAAACAAGTATCGATTCAAAAGCACCGCTTAAACTCCTGCAAAAATGCCCTGCATATCAACGAACACCGTTGATGGATTGCGCAGAACTTGCTTCTCAAATTGGTGTCAGTGCTGTTCATTTAAAAGATGAGCGTGGGCGCATGAATCTTGGTAGTTTTAAAGCTTTAGGAGCAGCTTACGTCATAGCATGTGATGCCGTAAAATCAGGAAAAGAGCTAAGCGCAGCATCTCTCAAAGGTGCGACATATATTACAGCAAGTGCTGGAAATCATGGTCTATCGGTGGCAGCAGGTGCTCGTATTTTCGGTGCAACCGCAATCATTTATCTATCAAAAACAGTGCCTAAAGATTTTGCAAAACAGCTCGAGGCCCAAAATGCAAAAGTCGTCTGGCACGGTGATGATTATGAAGAAAGCATGCAAGGCGCGCTTGATATAGCAAAGACCAATTCCGATTGGATATTGCTGTCTGATAGTTCTTGGCCTGGCTACGAGGACCTGCCATTCCGATTGATGGAAGGTTATCTGGTTCTGGCTGCGGAACTGGCTGAGCAAATGAATGAGCCTCCAACTCACTTATTTTTACAAGCTGGTGTTGGCGGATTGGCGGCAAGTATCGCTGGATTTGCCCGCAGCGTCTGGGGGGAGCAACTCAAAATTATAGTCGTTGAGCCGGAAGCAGCGCCTGCACTTATTGAAAGTATAAAAGCAGGTAAAGTTGTTGAGACAACCGGACCGGTATCCCAAATGGGTCGACTTGATTGCAAAAAACCATCTTTGATCGCACTAAAAAGCCTTGCCAAAACAGCAGACTTTTTTATGACTATCTCAGAAAAAGAGGCAGATAACGCCGTATCTGCCCTTGAACAATTTGGCATAACCACAACGCAATCTGGTGCAGCGGGAATTGCACCCATGTTGTCAGATTCTGAATATTTGCAAGATCTTTCAATTGATCACAACTCTATTATAGCGGCCATCATTAGCGAGAAGCGGTAACCTGATGATGAATATCGAAAAACCATCGCGGCGAGTTTCAGATCATGAGCATCAGCAGCGTTGCGAAAATACGCAACGCTGCTGATGAATCAAAATCTTGAGAGTATAGGAATTATAAAGCGTCATTTTTCATAAGCTTAAAATATAGTTTAGCTCAAGTTTTCTATTTCATCGCTTTTTCATGTCAATGAAAGAGCGATAGTCAGCTACTTCTTTTCTATTAATAAACTGTTTTCACATAATTTAGAATTAAAAAAAATGCCCGCCACGATTGTGCTAACTAGTTTTAAATATTGCGGTTTTTTATGATGATGAACCGCTTTTATCCAAACAGGCTTATCCGAGGTGGCACTCTACTTTGTAGGGGGCTCTAATGCGACGACTTCGTCATTTTTTGTATTCAGGTAACTACGTATCTTTTGAACCACCACATGATATTCAATGCTTGGAAAAACAGTAATAATACAGTTAACCGCCTAATCATTAGTTGCCATGTTAGTTGGATCATCAGAATAAGGAATACACTGATGACGTAAGTCTTTATTTGCCCATAAACCTCTCAGACCCGATATTTTAATTGATTCAAAGTTTTCCAGGGTCAGTAAATCTGTGGTTTTTTAATTCGATGATTTTACGCGATACGGTAGGTATTTGGAAAATTTTGCTTTATGAAATCATAGATCATATATTAGGTTTAGGTTGAATATGTAGCACAAATGTTAAGCAATAGCCTCAAATCAAAGACATCATAAAAGGAAGTATAATGAAAAGAGTCATGGGCTTTTGGAGATGTTGGGGACTAGTTATAGGTATCGTCATTGGTAATGGTGTCTTCATGCTACCTGCTGTTTTGGCTCCTTACGGAACGCTAAGTTTAGCGGCATGGATTATTGCTGGCGTAGGAACAATATTTATTGCTTTAGTTTTGGGTATGCTTGCCAAACGACATTCGATGCAAGGTGGTATCTACGGTTTCACAAAAGAAACACAAGGTGACTTAGCCGGATTTCTTATTGCGTGGGGTTATTGGATCAGTATTTTAGCTGCCGTTGCTGCAGGTGCTGTAGCGATAACAGGGTATTTGAGCTTTTTTGTCCCCACCATTTCTTCAAACCCAATGCTATCAGCAATAATTGCTATCGCATTTATTTGGTTAATAACGGCCATAAACATTACTGGTATTAAAGCTGCTTGCACCTTTCAATTAGTTACTTCCTTGTTAAAGCTAATACCGCTATTTATTATTTCCGTTGGTGCACTGTTTCTTGGTGACCCTGCGAATGCCGTTGTTGACTCAACGCTAGCTAATACTAAAGATCAAACCTCGACCCTATTTTTAATCTCCGAAATGGTCATGATCACTATGTGGGCCTATATTGGTATTGAAGCCGTAACATTGCCATCCGATAATATTATTTGCCCCGAAAAAAACATTCCACGAGCACTGATCATAGGAACATTGACGGTCACCGTTATTTATATTTCACTCTCCTATGGAGTAATGACATTAATTCCACTAGCTGATTTGGCAAAATCAACGGCCCCTATCGCCGACGCAGCATCAATAATATTAGGACCTTGGGGAGCCGGTTTCATTGCTATAGCAGCACTGATATCTATTATCAGTAGCATTAACGCCAATACACTTATCGTCGGCATCATGCCTGCTGCCTTAGCAAAAGATAAATTACTGCCTGAATTTTTTTCAGTAAAGAACAAAGCAGGTATACCTATAAAGACAGTGATACTGTCTGGTTTTCTGTCATCAATATTAGTAGCCATGAGTTTTTCTGAAGGATTATTAAGCGCGTTTAAAACACTAATGATGCTTTCTACACTGACAGTATTGTTGCCCTATGCAACATCATCATTAGCTGAAATCATTATGCAAAAAAGAGAGTTAACTGCGACAACTAAGATTAACTGGGTATCGTTTAGTATTGCGTTTATCGCACTATTATTTTCTATCTTTGCCATTATTGGGTCGGGATTAATGATTGCACTGCAAGGACTCATTCTGTTTGCTGCAGGATTACCATTTTACTTTTGGTCTAAGAGAGCGCAATGAATCGCGTTTTATCACCCTGTTGTACCAATTCTGGTGGCTTAAAACAAAAATTAGCAATATATGCACACTTATCACTACTATCTGTAATTAAAGGCTTTCTAACCTGCACTGAAGGTTACATTATATTTAAACCAGAATAAATTCGAGCTTTAAAACGACAATCACAACCACAATGAGAAAATAATATGAGTGTACTTTTGTGTTGTTGTGCTAAGTGCCGTGCCCACGGCAATAGGCACTTTTAGTGGAAGTTTAAAAGATATTGAGCCCTCAGAATTTGCAGGACAAGTATTAAAAGAAGCTATCGCTAGGTCAGGAGTGGAAGCCAAAAAATACGAATCAGTTGTAGTAGGTAATACCATCCCAACTGAATCGCGCTTTGCATATGTTGCGCGAGTTGCCTTAATTCAAGGAGGCATGTCTTTGAATTCAACCGCGATGGCATTAAACCGCTTATGCCGCTCTGGACTGCAAGCGGTGATCAACTTAGCCCAAGGCATTATGCTTGGAGACCATGAGTTGGCAATTGGCGGTGGCGTAGAAAACATGTCGCGGGGCGGTTATTTGTCACCTGCATTGCGCGCAGGTGCAAGAATGGGCGACAGCTCCATGATAGATATGATGGTTGCTACTTTGACCGCCCCTTTCGGGGTTGGCCACATAGGTATAACTGCGGAAAATTTGGCCACTAAATGGAACTTTACACGAGAGCAACAAGATATTTTTGCGGCACAGTCTCATGCAAGAGCGGCAGCAGCAACTGACGCTGGTTATTTTAAGGACCAAATTGTACCGATTGAGTTGAAAAATCGCAAAGGTAGTGCATTGTTTGAAGTAGACGAGCACGTTAAATTAATCACCACCCTTGAAACATTGAGTGGTATGCGCGCTGCATTCAAAAAAGACGGCAGGGTGTGACCGCGGGTAACGCATCGGGTATAAACGACGGCGCATCTTTCTTAACATTAGCTAGTGAAAACTATGCAAATTTAAATGGCTCCTATCGCAAGGGTGGTATCTTACGCAGTTGCCGGCATGCCAAACGATGTAATAGGTGAAGGTTCAATTCCTGCGTCTAAAGCCGCCTTAGCAAGAGCCGGTTTATCTATTGCCGACATGGACGTAATTGAGTCGAATGAAGCTTTTGCCGCACAAGCCTTAACCGTTGCTAAAGGCGTAGAACTAGACCCTGCGAAAACGAACCCAAATGGCGGCGCAATTGCGCTTGATCACCCTATTGGAGCCTCAGGTGCAGTTATCGCGACTAAAGCGATTCATGAGTTGCAGCGTCTAGGTGGTAAATATGCGTTGGTAACTATGTCTATTGGCGAAGGTCAAGGGATTGCCGTTATTTTTGAAGGCATATAATCACATGCATGAGTAGTTAGCAAATAATGATTAATATGATGATTGAACGGCGAACAATGTAAATTCCATCGCTATCAGTTGCTTTGAATGGAAGTTTTAGGCACTGTTGTGTAACTTAGTTAGCCGATTAATTTTTGAGAATAACCATATGCAAGAAAAAAATAAACTGCTGGGAGTCACAGCCTTAACAATTTTGCTTAGTGCAGGATGCGCTAATGAAGCAGCTTATCAAATGATGCAAAAGAATAAACAAAAAGCCTGCGGACGCATGGCTGAGGGGCAAGCTAGAGAAGACTGTTTACGAGATTATGAAAAAACCTTCAATGACTATGAACGTGAACGCAGGAGAATGGTAGGTAATAAAAAAATTGAAGCGCCTGAATTGATCATTCCTACAGAGAAAAACCAGAATAAGTCAGGTGATTAGCCCCGCAGTTCCCATAATAAACACCCAAGTCGCAAAAAATAATTTCAGCTTTACAACAGAAAAATAGAGGACAACCCGCTTCGCAATAACTCCTCCTATGATGGCACCAGCGCCGGCGAATAGTAAAATATTCCAATAAATAGCTTGGGTAATAAACAAGTGGTTAAATATTGCGGACCAAACAGTAAATGCACTAAGGATAACTGCCAACGCAATTGCTGAAGTTACATTAAATCCACGTAAAATCAGGTATACCGCTACCAGCTCACCTACTCCCACCGACAACCATGCAGTAATAATACCGCCAAAAAACGCAATAATACCCAACATTAGCATGTCAATGGGTAACAGACTTGTCGCTGATTTTTGTCTATACAACAGAGGAATAGAGCCATATATCGCAACCGCGAGCAGAATCGAAAAAACGCCAAAGACAACATGCAAGGAAGTTTGCATTTGTTGTGTATATTCACTTAAGGCAAACTGAGCCGTGAGGATCCCCAATATTGAAAATGGGATTGTAATTAACAGCCCTTTATTAACGTATAACCATTGATCGCTTTCACCAGCAGTTTGGCGATTACTGGCCTGATTATCAACGAAAAGAGACTGGCGGTAATGATGCCAAGTTATTGCCCCAGCAGTCATTACGCAACATTGAATTGCAAACATGGTAGCGATG